>JBILUB010000061.1:0-10020 GCA_044371245.1 Opitutaceae bacterium | reverse complement strand
TTCTTCTCGCGCTCGGCCAGCGTGGCCAGGCGCGCCTCGTGTTTGGAAATGTTGCGCTTCAGCGTGGCCTCGGCCGCGGCGAAACGTTTCTTCGCCTCGTCGATCTGGAACATCACGCCCAGCTCCTGCTCCTCCAGCGCGCCGATCGCGGCGACCATCGTGTCGATCTCTTTCCCGAGCGCCTGATACTCTTCGTTTTTCTTCACCGTGAGTTGCTGCGTGCGGTACTTCGCGAGCTTCGTCTCGGCCGAGCCGATCTCGGTCTCGAGCAGTTTTTTCTTCGTCTCCAGTTCGCGCAGCTCGGCCTTCGCGCTCTCGATCGCGCCCTTTTCGGAGGCGATGTCCTTCTCGACCCGCGCGCGGTCGCCGGGCACGGCGGCGAGCTGTTGCTCGAGCTGGCGGCGACGGGCGTCGCGATCCTGCACCACGAGCAGCTGGGTCAATACGGCATGCGGCATGCGGTCCTGCATGCCGGCGCGCACCGCGGTTTCAACGATCTATTCATTCGCCCGCGCGCGCCGCCCTACGGCTCCTTTCGAACCAGACGGAAATCGCCAACACGTTCACTAGCCCCGCTCCGAGTGCCAGGAAAAGGAAAGGGGGGAATTGACTACTCGAAAAACCCCGAACGTAGCGGCCCATGTGGACCAAGACTCCGGCGTAGAGAGCCGCCGCGCAGCCTCCGGCGATCACATTCACAACGTGAAACCAAAGCCGCCCCAAAGAGGCCGCGTGCAACGCGACAAAAACATGCAGGGCCACGAACACGTAAGGCAGGGCGACGAAGAAGGGAAAGCCCAGCGTCACCGCCAGTATGTGAACAAAAGCAATGCCGAAGACCGCCTCCGCCACACCGCTCCCGCCACCTTGCGAGAGCCCGGTGATCGCCATGCTGACAACGAAGAAAATGCCCAGCGACACGTGGCTCAAGATAGTCAAAGGCACTGCACCAAGGAGTGCGCCACCCAATCGCTTGGCCCTAGTGCTCATGTTCTCGTTCAGCAGCGGTCGACCTCAGATGTAGTACATCTCGCCGCCGCTTTTCGCCGCCAGCTTCTCCAGTGTGATCTCGCGGCACTTCGCCTCCAGCACGCCGCGCACCTCCCGCCAGGCCTGCGCCACGCGTTTGCCCGACTGCCCTTCGACCGCCGCTCCGAGCTCGAGCACGTCGCCTTCGATCAAGGACACGACATCGAACAACGAGATCTCGGCCGCCGGCCGCGCCAGCGCGTAGCCGCCCTGCTTGCCGCGCCGGCTCGTCACCAGCCCGCCGGTGCGCAGCTCGCCCAGGATTTGCACGAGGTAGGTCGCCGGCACCGCCTCGATTTTCGCCAGCTCCTCGATGTGCGCCAAGTCCTCGCGCCCGTGCCGCCGCGCCAATTGGGCGAGCACACGACACGCATAGTCGACTTTGACGGAGAGTTTCACGGGGTACGGGGATTTGAGCGAGACAGCCCTTGCCTCGGCGATCGACGCTGCCGAGCGACCCCACGCGCGCAAGCCCGGTGCTCGGGAAAAACCGGGCCCCGCGTGTCGCGAGCACCACGCGGCGATCAACCGCCGAGGAGCGTAACCAGATAATCACCGGTCTGTCACCGGCCGGACGCGAGTCCTTCACATTGCGCGGACACACTCCTCGACCTCGCAGCCTCCGCCACGCACCCGATGACCAAAAACCACCCGCTTCTCGCGCTCCTGTTTCTGACCTTCGCGGTCGCGCTGTTTGCTCAGACCCCGGGCACGCCACCTCGGGTAACATTCACCCAACTGGGCAAAACTCCCGTGACCGTCGACACCCGCACGTGGCCCGAGGAGATCCGCGCGCTCGCCGACCGCGAGGTGCGGCTGACCGGCTACCTTCTGCCCCTCAAGACCCAAGGCGGACGCACCACCGAATTCATGCTGATGCGGAATCAAAACACCTGCTGCTTCGGCACGGCGGCCGTGCCGACCGAGTATGTCGTGGCCAGCGCTCCGCCGCCCGGCCTGCCCGCGATCATGGACGTGCCCACCACGCTGCGCGGGACCTTTCGCCTGGCGCCCGCCGGCCCGGGCGAGACGCCCGTCCAGCTCTTCCGCCTCGAACAGGCCACCCGCCTTTAAACCGCTTCCGCCGGCCCGCCTCTCTTCCATGCACCAAGCCTTGTCCTTTCCTTCCCTGCTGCTCGCCCTCGGCACGGCCACGCTCTTCGCCCAGGCCGCCGAGCACACTCCCACGGCCGCGGATCAGGCCGCCTCCGCCGCACCAGAGACGACTCCGCCCCGTCCGGCCCGCCCGATCGCCGACGCCGACCACTTGGCGGAGCTCCTGCGCGAGCGCGGGCAAATCCCGCCGGCGCCCGAGGGGGTGCACGATCTCGCATTTTCCCGCATCTACCGCACGCCGCTCGGGCCAAAGGGCCTCGAGCTGTCTCCGGCGACCGCCGCGCTCGCCGGCCAGCGCGTGCGCATCCTCGGCTTTATGGTGCGGCAGGCCCGGCCCTCGCCCGGAGTCGCCCTGCTCGCCCCCTTTCCCCTTTCGACCAACGAAATCGAGTACTCCCTGAGCGACGACCTGCCGGTCTCCACCCTCTTCGTCGACGTGCCGGCCTATGCGGACATCGCCGTGCCTCACACGCCGGGACCGCTCCTGCTCACCGGCCGTTTCGAAACCGGACCACGCCAGGAGGCCGACGGCCGCATCTCGCATCTCCGACTGGTGCTCGATGAGGACGCCGGCCTCGCGCCCTCCGAACCCGCGCCCTCCGCACTCCCGGTCGCCTCGACCGCGCCCTGATCCCCCGGCCTCCGCCCGCCTTCAGTCCGCCATGCTCCGCCCCCGCCGATTCAGGACCCTGCTCGCCGCGTTTCTCGCAGCCGGCGTGCTGCTGCTCGGCTGGGCCGCCCACTGCCCGCAGCTGCACGCCGCGCTCTGCCCGGCGGAACTGGCTCCGGGCAAACAGTCCGCTCGCTCGCGCTCCGCCCACCAGGGCCACGCCCACGGCGACCACACCGACGCCCACGGCGGCCACGACCACGGCGGCCACGACCACGGCGACCACGAAGCAGCCGAGGCCCCGCCCGATGAGCACCGCTGTGCCGTCACCCTTTTTGCCGCCGGCACCGACCTCGTTCCGCCTTTCCATTTCCGTCCTCCCGGCGCCCTCCCCGCACCCGAGATCGCCGCCCGTACCGAGCGCCTGCGCGACCGCACGCTCCGCGGCGCGCATCGCAGCTGCGGCCCCCCGGCGAAGCGTCCGGCTCCGCTGGTCGCCGAGGTCCGCGCGGTCGCTTGAGCGACCTTCTCTCCCCTTTCCGACCTGCACCCGCTGGCCGAAAAAAACACGACACCTATGAACCTCCAACTCCTCCTCCGCTCCTCCGCGTTGGTCGCCCTCTCGGCCACCGCCGCGTTTGCCGCCCCGACCGTCTCCCGCCTCACTCCCCCCAGCCTGCGCTTCTCCACCGGCGAGGCCGGCGCGCCCTACATCGCGCGTTTCCTCCCCGGCCAGCGCTTCGATCTCCAGGCGACCGTGCGCCCCGACGCCGGCCAGACGATCACCAGCGCCAGCTTCAAGATCAACAACGTCACCGTGCCCGGCACCGTGACGCTCATCCCCACCACCGCCGCGGGCCTGCCCGCCGGCAGCGTGAGCCCCACCCGCCGCGCCCACTCCCTCACCACCCCGGGCGTCTACACCCTCACCGTCGAGGCCCTTCAAAGCGACGGCTCCACCGTCACCGCCACCGGCGAGTTCGAGGTCGTCGCCATCACCGTCAACGGCCGGAAAGCGAAGAACATCATTTACATGATCGGCGACGGCATGGGCATCGCCCACCGCACCGCCGCGCGCATCCTCTACAAAAACGTCGCCGCCGGAAAATCCCTCGAGCCGCTCGTGATGGACACCTTCCCCGCCACCGCCCTGGTCCAGACCGCCTCGCTCAACTCCATCATCACCGACTCGTCCCCCGGCGCCGCCTGCTACGCCACCGGCAACAAGTCCAACAACAACCAGCAGGGCGTCTTCCCCGACGACACCACCAACAACTTCGACAACCCCCGCGTCGAGCTCATCGGCGAATACCTCGCCCGCACCCAGGGCAAGGCCCTCGGCATCGTCACCACCTCCGACGTGTTTGACGCCACCCCCGGCTCTTTCGGCACCCACACCGCCAACCGCGGCGCCGGCACCGGCATCTGCGACCAGTTCCTCGACGAAGCCGCCGCCGTCGGCGGCCTCCGCGTCCTCATGGGCGGCGGTCGCAAGTGGTTCCTTCCCGCCACCACCGCGGGCTCGGCCCGCTCCTCTTCCAACGACTACGCCCTGCCGGCCGAGCTCGCCTCCGCCTGGGGCGTGAACCCCGGCGTCTCCAACGACACCGGCCGCGACCTCATCGCCGACTTCCAGACCGCCGGCTTCACCTACACCGCGACCAAGACCGAACTCGACGCCGTCCCCAACACCGCCACCAAGCTCCTCGGCCTCTACGCGTTCTCCAACATGAACGTCGCCAAGGACAAACTCGACAAGCGCCGCGGCGACTCGACCATCGTCGACGCCTACGGTCTGCCCGACCAGCCGCTCCTCGAGGAGATGACCGACAAGGCCCTGAACGTCCTCAAAAACAACGCCCAGGGCTTCGTGCTCATGGTCGAGGCCGCCTCCATCGACAAACAGGCCCACGCCATGGACACCGAGCGCTGGCTGCTCGACACCGTCGAGTTCGACAAGGCCATCGGCGTCGCCAAGGCCTTCGCCCAGGCCAACCCCGACACCCTCGTCATCATCACCGCCGACCACGAGTGCGCCGGCGTCAACATCATCGGCGCGGCCAACAAGACCCTCGCCCAGCTCCAGGCCATCTCGTCCAACCCCGACGCCGCCACCGGCAAGACCAACCTCCAGGGCGCCGTCGGCGTCTACGAAGCCGCCGGCTTCCCCGTCTACTCCCTCCACGCCGACGGCTATCCCGCCGCCACCGACATCGACTACAAGATGCTCATCGGCTACGCCGGAAACTCCGACCGCTACGAGGACTGGCTGACCAACGCCCAGCCGCTCAAGGACAGCCAGCAGCCCGCCCTCATCAGCGGCACCGCCCCCTACAGCACCTTCCCGAACGGCCCGACCAACCGCGACACCGCGAGCAACTTCCTGATCACCGGCCAGGTCGCCGGCGGGTCCGCCGTCCACACCGGCTCCGATATCCCGCTCTCCGCCTACGGCCGCGGCTCCAGCCTCTTCGCCGGCGTGATGGATAACACCGACGTGTTCTTCAAAGTCATGCAGGCCGTCGTCGGCGGCGCCAAGTAGACCGCCCCTTCGCCCCGGCCCTCCCTCGCCGCCGCCGAGCCCGCTCGGCGGCGGCCTTTCCCGGCTCCCTCCCTCCTTCCACCCACCTTCGTTTTTTCACTCGTCATGCATCTCTCGCGTCTTCTCTCCGCCTCCCTCGCGGCCTCCGCCCTCGGCCTCTCCTGCGCCTCCGCCGCCAGCTTCTCCACCAACTTCGACAGCCAGCCCGACGGCTCCCTCGCCTCGCTCTTCGCCAACGCCGACTTCTCCTTCCACAACGGCCTCTTCGGCCCGCTCCAGGACGGCTTCGGCGACGACATCCCGGGCTCCGAACAGTGGCAAATCGACACCCAGGCCGACCTCGACTTCCCCCTCGCCGTCATCGCGACCGGCGCGGTCCCCGGCGGCTACGGCGCCGCTCCCTCCACCCCCAACGCCCTCAACGGCGTGGACCAAAGCGTCCTCCTCGTGTTCAACCAGCGCGTCGACATCACCAACTTCTCCGTCACCCTCGACAACAGCGCCTTTGGCAACCTCTTCGCCTCGCCGATCACCTTCGTCGACGGCGGCACCGTGATCGCGAGCAGCCCGGCCGACCAGACCGTGCCCGGCCTCGTGGTCACCACCGCCTCCGCCATCGGAGTCAAAATGATCGTCCTCCCCGCCGGCGCCTACTACGACAACCTCAGCTTCGACTACACGGCCTCCGCGATTCCCGAGCCCTCCAGCTTCGCCGCCCTCGCCGGCCTCGCCAGCCTCGCCCTCGCCGCCACCCGCCGCCGCCGCGCCTGAGCGCCACCCGGAGCCCTCCGCGCGCAGACCCGGCCTCCCCGGCCGACGCCTCCTCTCCGCGCGGAGCCCCCTCCCGGCCGGACCCCTTCCGGCCGTCCATTCGTTTACCATGCTCGCACTCCGCATCCGCGATCTCCGCAAACGCCACCCCGCCGCGCCCGGCACGAGCCCGGTCGAGATCCACCTCGCCGCCCTCGACCTCGCCCCCGGCCACCAACTCGCCCTGCGCGGCCCGAGCGGCTGCGGCAAGACCACCCTGCTCCACCTCATCGCCGGCATCCTCCGCCCCGACACGGGCGAGATCCACCTCGCCGGCGAGCCCCTGCCCGCCGCCGACGAGACCGCGCGCGACCGCCTCCGGGCCCGCCACCTCGGCTACGTTTTTCAAACCCTGAACCTGCTCCAGGGCTTCACCGTCCGCGAGAACCTGCAACTCGCCCAACGCTTCGCCGGCCGCACCACCGCCGAGGCCGACACCGACCGCGAGCGCCTGCTCGCCGAGCTCGGCCTCGAGGTCTGCGCCGCCCGCCTCCCCGCCCGTCTTTCCCAGGGGCAACAACAACGCGCCGCCCTCGCCCGCGCCCTGGTCAACCGCCCCGCCCTCGTGCTCGCCGACGAGCCCACCGCCAGCCTCGACGACACCCACGCCGCCGCCGCGCTCACGCTCCTGCGCG
The DNA here is from genome assembly GCA_044371245.1 of Opitutaceae bacterium. Lineage (GTDB taxonomy): Bacteria > Verrucomicrobiota > Verrucomicrobiia > Opitutales > Opitutaceae > IMCC26134_A. Next base: position 3,278 of record JBILUB010000061.1, on the reverse strand, counting down.
AGGCCTGCGTGCAGCACGGCGCCGCCCTCCTGCTCGCCACCCACGACGAGCGCGCCCTGCGCGCCTTCCCGACCGTGCGCGACCTGCCCTCGCTCGCCGCCGCCGCATGAATCCGCGCCTCCCCACCGCCCTCCTGCTCGCCGCGCGCGGGCTGCGCCAGCACGCCGCCGCCTCCTGCTGCGCCATCGCCCTGCTCGCGCTCGCCACCGGCGGAGCCCTTGCCGCCCTGTCCCTGCGCGAGGCCTCCGCCCGCGCCTTCGCCGCCGGCACCGGCCCCTTCGACGCCGTGCTCGGCGCCCGCGGCTCGCCCCTGCAAATCGTGCTCTCCTCCCTCTACCACCTCGAGGCCGCGCCCGGCCTCGTGCCCGAGGCCGAGCTCGCAAAACTCTCCGCCCACCCCGCCGTCTCGCACGCGCTCCCACTCGTCCTCGGCGACAACCATCAGGGCTGGCGCCTCGTCGGCACCAGCCCCGCCCTCTTCGATCCCGGGCTCTGGCACGACCAGGCCGCCACACCGCGCCTGCTCTCCGGCGGCCGACTCTTCGATCCCGCGCGCCAGGAGATCGTCGCCGGCAGCCAGGCCGCCGCCGCGCTCGGGCTGCGACCGGGCGCGCACCTCACGCCGACCCATGGCCTCGACTACGCCGCCGAGACCGCGGAGGACCACGCGCACGAGGAGGAGTTCACCGTCGTCGGAGTGCTCGCACCCACCGGGACGCCGGTCGACCGCGTGCTCTGGGCCCCGACCCACGCCCTCCAACACCTCGGCGGGCACGACCCCGCCCACGCCCACGACTTGAGCGCCGTCCTCGTCCGCTTCCACCCCGAGGCCGGCGCCGCCGGCCTCATGTTGGCGCAGAGCTACAACGTCCCCGGCGGCTCGCTCACCCTCGCCTGGCCCGTCGCCGCCCACGTCGCCGCCCTCTTCGAACGCTTCGCTTGGGCCGACCGCTTGCTCGAGCTCGCCGCCGCCTTCGCCGCGCTGCTCTCCGCGCTCTGCGTCGTCATCACCCTGCAAGCCTCGCTCGCCCAGCGCCGCCGCGACTGGGCCATCCTGCGCGCCATCGGCGCCCGCGCCGGCACCCTCGGCTCCGCCATCCTCGCCGAGGCCCTGCTGCTCGGCCTGGCCGGAGCGCTCGGTGCACTCGCCGTCGCCACCGCCCTCCAGAGCCTCGTCGCCTGGCAGCTCCGCCTGCGCACCGGCGTGCTGCTCGCGCCCCTGCCCGCGCCCGAGCTGCTCGCCGGCGGCGCGGGCGCCCTGTTGTTCACCTGCGCGCTCGCCGCCTGCTGGCCCGCCTGGATCGCCCTGCGCTCCCCGGTCGCCGAGCACCTCGCCCCGCCCGCCTAGTCGCCGACACCGGGCCGGTTCGTCCCCCCGCCCCGCCGCTCCGGCGGAGCGTCGTCACCCGCGCTTCACGTTTCCGTCGCGAACGTCACGCAAACGCTCCCGTTTCGTCACCGCGCGTCTCTTGCCCGTCGCGAGCCACCGTTATGGTCCGACTCGTCACCTTCTCCTCCCTCATGAAATCCTCCCCGCGCCTCGTCGCCTCGCTCCTCGCGGCCCTCGCCGCCTCCACCGCCTCCGCCGAAGAGCTCACCATCCTCCACGTCGGCGACCAGGAGACCTGGCTCCTCTCCGCGCAGGGCAATCTCCGCGACGACTCCACCCAACCGCTCTCCTTCTACGGCGGCGTCGACCGCCTCGCCACCCGCCTCGAGCAACTGCGCGCCGCCAACGACGCCGACCCGGACCGCACCGTGCTCAAGCTCAACGCCGGCGACGCCATCCTCCCCGGCCCCCGCTTCAACGCCTCCCTCGCCAACCTCGCCACCGCCGCGAGCGACGGCGGCCAGGACTACTACGACGCCATCGCGATGCGCGCCCTCGCCTTCGACGCCACCGTCTTCGGCAACCACGAATTCGACTTCGGCCTCGCCACCGCCGCCCGCTTCGCCGACCGCGCCGCCACCTCCGCCCGGCCCTACCTCTCCTTCAACATCGATTTCTCCGCCGACCCCGCCTTCGCCGCCCTCCAGACCGCCGGCAAGGTCGCCCCCTACAAGGTCTTCACCACCAAAGGCGGCAAACACGTCGCCATCATCGGCGTCACCACCCCGCTCAACCTCAACATCACCTCCCCCGAAATCATCCCCCTGATGAACGGGTTTCGCGGCGTCTCCACCACCAACACCGAGACCCAAAACCTCGCCGCCCTCGCCACCAATCTCCAACCCCTGATCAACGGCCTCCGCGCCGGCACCCTCAACGGCGGCGAACCCGTCGAGGTCGTCATCCTCGTCTCCCACCTCCAGAACTACGCCCGCGAGATCCTCGACTTCGTGCCCGCCCTCCGCGGCGTCGACCTCGTCGTCTCCGGCGGCGGCCACGAGCTCACCCACGTCACCACCACCGTCCCGGGCTCGACCACCATCCCCACCACCTCGCCCGTCTTCGGCCCCGCCGTCGGCACCCTCGCCTACCCCGCGCTCGCCCTCGACGCCGACGGCGACGAGGTCCCCGTCGTCACCGCGAATTTTGGCAACCGCTACATCGGCGAGATCACCCTCGACCTCGACGACGTCACCGGCGCCGTCACCGGCATCCTCGCCGCCCGCGTGAACCGCGTCTCCGGCCGCACCGAAGACGCCGACGCCGTCACCGGGGACCCCACCCTCCTCGCCAACGTCATCACCCCCGTGCGCGACTACATCGCCGCGCTCAACGCCACCCAGCTCGCCACCACCCAGGTCAACCTCAACGGCGAGCGCGGCACCGCCGGCTCCCCCCGCGCCTTCACCCCCGGCGTGCGCAACGCCGAGACCAACCTCGGCAACCTCGTCGCCGACGCCCTCCGCCACTCCGCCGCCACCGACGTCGCCATCCAGAACGGCGGCGGCGTCCGCGCCACCATCGCCGGCCCGAACATCAGCATCGGCGACACCTTCAACACCCTCACCTTCCTCAACCTCGTCGTCCGCGCCGACGGCGTCACCGCCACCCAGCTCAAAGACGTGCTCGAGCACGCCTTCGCCGCCTCCACCCCCGCCGGCTCCGCCCAAGGCCGCTTCCCCCAGCTCTCCGGCGTCGAGGTCGTCTACGACACCACCCGCCCCGCCCGCACCACCCCCGGCACCGGCGAGCGCGTCCGCCGCATCGTCCTCACCCGCGATCCCGCCACCAGCGCCGACGACCTCCTGCTCGTCGATTACGGCCGCGTGTTGAACAACCTCAGCACCTTCTCCGTCGCCTCCATCGACTTCCTCGCCAACGGCGGCGA
>JBILUB010000060.1:0-10027 GCA_044371245.1 Opitutaceae bacterium | reverse complement strand
TCGGCGCGCCCTTCGAGGGCGAAGTGTTTAATCATCGCAAAGACGGCAGCACCTTCTGGAACGAGCTGACCATCACCCCCGTGCGCAACGAGCGCGGCGACATCACCCAGTGGGTGGGCGTGCAGCGCGACATCACCGAGCGCAAGCGACAGCAGGATGCGCTGGCCGTCAGCCAAGCGCGCCTGCAGGCGCTGTTCGACCACTCGCACGACGCGATCCTCCTCGCCGACGACGAAGGTAGGTTTCTCGAGGCCAACCCCGCGGCCTGCGCTCTGCTCGGCCGTCCTCGTGACGAGCTGGTGGGGCGCCACCACGCCTTGATGCACGTGGCCGAGGAGCCCCTGCTCGTGGCCGCCGCGTGGCAGGATTTTCTCCGCACGGGCCGACAAGCCGGCGAGTGCATCCTGCGCCGCGCCGACGGGAGCACCGTGCGGGCCGAGTATCACGCCGTGGCGGGCATCCAGCCGGGAGTCCATCTCACGATCATCCGCGATGTGACCGAGCGTCACGCCCTGCAGGCCAAGGTGCTCCGGCAGCAACGGCTCGAGAGCGTGGGCCGTCTGGCCAGCGGAGTGGCGCACAACCTCAACAACGTCTTCACCCCGATCCTGATGGCGCCGACCATCCTGCGCGCCCACCTCACGGATCCCGGCGCGCGCATGCTGGTCGAGTCGATCGAGGCGGGCGCCCGCCGGGGATCGACCATCGTGCGCCACCTGCTCACCTTTGCCCGTGGCGAGTCCGGTGACAAGATGCCGCTCGACCTGCGGGACATCCTCCGGGAGGTGGCCGCCTTCATCCGCGACACCTTCCCCAAGGAGATCGCGATGGAGCTCTCCCTGCCGCCCTCCAGCCTGCCTTTCCCGGTGATCGGCGATGCGCACCAACTGCAGCAGGCGGTGATTAATCTCGCGCTGAATTCCGCCGATGCGATGGAGGCGCGCGGTGGGCGGCTCGTGCTCGCCCTCGAGCGGGCCGACCTCGGCCTGGAAGAGGCCGGCCACGAGCCGGGCGCGCATCCCGGCCCCCACGCCGTCATCTCCGTCGCCGATCATGGCGTCGGCATCGCCGCGGAGCACCTCGACAAGATTTTCGACCCCTTCTTCACCACCAAGCCCCTCGCGCAGGGCAGCGGCCTCGGACTTTCCGTCGTGCTCGGCATCGTGCGGGGGCATGGCGGCTTCGCGCGCGTGACGAGCCGGCCAGGCGTCGGCACGGTGATGCGCCTCTACTTCCCCCTGCAGTTTGCCCCGGACACCGCGCCCGCCGGCCCTGCGCCCGTCGTCGTCGCCCCGGGCCGCGCCGCCCCCGTGGTGCTCGTGGTCGACGACGAGGCGCCGGTGCGGGATATCCTGCGCAGCATCCTCGCCCGAGTCGGGTGCAACGTGCTCTGCGCCGACGGCGCGGATGCCGCCTTCGCCCAGCTCCAGGCCTGTGGCGGACGAGTGGACCTGGTGATCACCGACCTGATGATGCCCGGAGTCTCCGGGGCCAAGTTTATCGAGCTGCTGCATGGGCGGCGTCGCGATCTGCCGATTCTGGTGATCTCCGGCGCCGACGCCGAGAATCACCTGGACCCCTCGATCCGGGCCCGGGTGCGCGGGGTCGTCTCCAAACCCTGCGACGTGCAGGCCCTGGTCGCCGCCGTCCGCCGCGTGCTCGCGGAGGAGCGGCCAGCCGAGTCTCCGCTCGGTGTGCTGGCCATCCCCGCGGCCGCGGCTGCGATCGTTTAAGGCGCACCCCGCCACGGTCCCCATGTGGACCTCCGCTCCCGGGCTCGCGAAGATCCGAGCCTTTCTGGCGGAAAAACTTAAGTGAGCCCGGTCACGCGCCGATAGGCCGTTTGCCACGTCGTCCACGTCGCAAATCTCCGCCCTCTATGAAGCTTGGAAATAAAATCGTCCTGATCGCGCTCGGCGCCATCACCATCAGCATGGTCGCCGGCCTGATCGTGCAGAGCCGCGTCATCCATGCCCAAGGTGTGGAGCTGACGCGGGACACGATGCGCGCCGCGATCATCGAGGCGGAGAATGTACGCGGCACCATTTCCCGCCTCGGCACCAAGGGCGCTTTCGATCGGGAAAAACTTCTCGCGGAGTATCGACAGACTGGCGATCTGCGCGGCTCCACCCTTTACGAGACCATCCCTGTCGTCGCCGCGTGGAATGCGATCCAGGAAGTCGCCGACGAGTATGGCTGGGATTTCCGGGTGCCGAAAAACGACGCCCGGAACGAGAAAAACAAACCGACCCCCTCGGAGGCGCGCATCCTTCAACTTTTGGAACGCGGTGACACGGAGGAGTACTTCGAGGTCGACCGGGAGGCCAACCGCCTGGTGCTCGCCCGTCCGATCAAACTCACCGCGGACTGTTTGTCCTGCCATGGCGATCCGGCCAACAGCCCGACCGGCGACGGCAAGGACATCCTCGGTTTCAAGATGGAGGGATGGCGTGAAGGGGAAGTGCACGGCGCTTTTGTGCTCCAGGCACCGCTCGACAGTGTGGATCAAGTGGCGCGCGCCGGCCTCGGGCGCACCGTTGTCTGGGTGGCGCCGCTGGCCGTGGTGATGGGCATCTTCTCGTTCTTCTTCGCGCGCCGGTCCATCATCCGGCCGCTCGAGCAGTCCATCGCCGTGATCGAGGCCGCCAGCGGCCAGGAGGAGGCGGCCGCCCGGGAGATCGCCACCGCCTCGCAGCGCCTGGCCGAAGGGGCCAGCGAGCAGGCCGCCTCGCTGGAGGAGACCAGCGCGACCCTGGAGGAGATCGCCAGCATGACGAAGCGGAACGCCGAGCACGCCGGGGGCGCCGAGACGCTGGCCTCCGAGACGCGTGCCGCCGCCGATGCCGGCACGGCCGACATGCGCGAGATGGTGCGCGCCATGGGCGAGATCAAGGCCTCCTCCGACAACATCGCGAAGATCATCAAGACCATCGACGAAATCGCCTTTCAGACCAACCTGCTCGCGCTCAACGCCGCCGTCGAGGCCGCCCGGGCCGGGGAGGCGGGCGCCGGCTTCGCCGTCGTCGCCGACGAAGTCCGTTCCCTCGCCCAGCGCTCGGCCGTGGCCGCGAAGGAGACGGCGGAGCGCATCACCGACTCGATCGGCAAGAGCGAGCACGGGGTGGCGGTCAGCGCCAAGGTCTCCTCCAGCCTCGACGAGATCGCGGGCAAGGCCCGTCGCATGAACGAGCTGGTGCGGGAGATCGCCGCCGGCTCGAACGAGCAGAGCACGGGAGTGGTCCAGGTGAATGAGGCGGTCGGCAAACTCGACTCCGTGACCCAGGCCAACGCGGCCGCCGCCGAGGAGTCGGCCTCCGCCTCCGAGGAGCTCAGCGCCCAGTCGGTCGAGCTGAAGTCGGCGGTGGACCGCCTGGTCACGATCGTCTCGGGTGCTCGCCGGGCCTCCTCCGCCCGGAGCGGCCCCCCGGTCTGATCCCTCTTTCGGGGGACTTGCCGAGGAGGAGAAACGCTCGCGGCCCGGCCCGGTCCCGCATTTGCTCGCGCCGCTTCCGATGCCCTATTTTCTCCGTCAGCTCGCCCCCGCCGCCGACTCGCCACCCACCGCTTTTGACCCCGCCTGGGGGCAGTTTATCGATACGGTCCCGGTGATGATGTGGCTGGCCGACTGCTCCGGCCAGGTGCTGTACGTCAACGAGTCCTGGCGTCAGTTTACCGGTCTGCGACCGGGGCCCCGTTTCACGCAGCAGATGGAGGAGCTGGTGCATCCCGAGGACCGGCCCCGACTGGCCGGCGCGGGCGCGGCCCGGGTGGGTGGCTCCACCGCCTTCGAGTTTCGGCTGCGGCGCGGGGGCGGCGAGTATCGCTGGGTATTGGAGCGGATCCGGCCCTGGCGCGATGCGCGCGGCTCGGCTACATCGGCAGCGCGATCGATGTGCACGAGCAGAAGCGCCACGAGCAGCGGCTCTCCCTCATCGCCCTGCGCCAGACCTCGCTGGCGTGCTTCGGCCGTTTCATCCTCGAGCAGCGGGACAGCGGCACGGTGGCCACGGAGGCGTTGCGGCTGTTTTGCGAGCATCTGCGCCTGTCGGCGGGCCTGCTGCTGCGACCGGCGGAGGAGGATGGGCCGCCGCGCGTGGCTTTTGCCCGGGGGATGGACGCGGAGACGGCGGTGAAGCTGGTGACCGTGCCCGCTTCGGGGGCGGCGCTGCATTTCCCCGAGGACGAGGGTTTCCCGCTGCCGGCCGAATGGATGGCGGCCGAGGGCTGGACCTACGGCATGGCGGTGCCGGTCGACCCGCTGGCGCCGGCGCGTGGATTTTTCATCGGTGTGGCCCGGGAGGAGCCCGATCCGCTGCCCTCGCTCCACTACGCCCGTGATCTGGCGGCGATCTACGCGGTGGCCGAGACGCGCGAGCGCGCGGAGCGGCGCCTGCGGGAGGGGAGCGACCGCGCCTTGCAGCTGCAGAAGATCGAGGCGGTGGGTTTGCTGGCCGGCGGCGTGGCGCACGATTTCAACAACCTGTTGACCGCCATCCGCTGTTTCGCGGAGCTGCTTCGCGACGACCTCGAGGGCGAGGCGCAGCGCTCGCGCGCGGACGACATCCTCCATGCGGCGAGTCGCGCGAGTCATTTGGTGAGGCAGCTTCTGGCGTTTAGCCGGCACGAGGTGGTGCAGCCGGAGCCGGTCGATCTGCACACGCTGGTGGACAATCTGCGGGGCTTTATCCGCTCGCTCTTGAGCGAGCACGTGCGGGTCGAGTTTGAGCTGAGTGATCAGAGTTGCTGGTGCCAGGCGGATCCGAAGCAGGTCGAGCAGGTGCTGTTCAACCTGTGTCTGAATGCCCGCGATGCGATGTTGGTCGAGGGCGTGCTGACGGTTGCGGTCGGTCCGGGGCCGGCCAGTCCGGAGGGAGGCAGCTTCGTGCGGCTCTCGGTGCGGGACACGGGGCCGGGCATCTCGCCGGAGGTGTGCGGGCGGCTTTTCCAGCCCTTTTTCACGACCAAGCCTCGGGGGCGGGGGACGGGGCTCGGACTGGCCGCCTCGCGTGCCATCGCGCGGGAGTTTGGCGGCGAGCTGAGCTATGAGACGGAGCTGGGCCGGGGCACGGTTTTTCACCTCGATCTTCCGTGCATCGTGAGTCCGCTGGATCGGCCGCCGCTGGACGAGGAGCAGATCGCCGCGCGCCCGGCGGGCCGTTCGATCTTGCTGGTCGAGGATGATGATCTGGTGCGGGCGGTCACGCTCCTGTTGGCCGAGTCGCTCGGGCACAAGGTGGTGGCGTTTGGCGACAGCCGCGAGGCGCTGGCCTGGGCGGAGGCGGGGGGCCTCGCGAGCGTCGATCTGCTGATGACCGATATCGTGATGGCGGGGATGAGCGGACACGTCCTGGCGTCGCGCCTGCGGGCGCTGCGCCCCACCTTGCTGGTGCTCTACATGTCGGGCTATGTGGACGACGAGGCGACGCGGGCGGCGATCGCGCAGCCGGATGTGGTTTTCCTCGCCAAGCCTTTTTCCCACGCGGAACTGGCCGCGCGGCTCGATACCGTCTTCGGCCAGACTCCTCAGGCCCAAGCCTCCGGGGTCGCGCCTCCCGCCTGAGAGGGCAAGCCGCCGCCGGAGAGCGATCGGCCGCTCCAGGCCTTCAGGTCCTCGGAGCCGGGTCGATAAGGGAGGTGGTTGGTTTGCTCCATTTTGGATGAATAGCCACTCCCTTCTTTTTGCCGCGACATTTTTGTGCACGAGCCTCTCCCTGTCCGCGACCTCGTTTGTGGTCAGCGGCGACATCCAGCGTTTCGGGGAGGTCGGCAACGTGCAGTATCTCGGTGCGGGAGCGGTCGGCGCCCCAGGTGACATTTGGAATGCGATCGAGACCACTTCGGGCGAAGTGTCTTTTACCAATCTGGTGACGTCCGCCGGGGCGAACACCGGTATCACCTTTACGATGAGTCTGGGCAACCCGCCCCAAAACGACTCGGAAACCGTGCCCGGAGCGGCGAAGCCCTATCCCGAAGCCTTTAACGGGCTATTTAAGGAGTACGCGTACAACACAACTTCCACGCCGCTTTCGTTTTCGTTTACGCAACTCGATCCGACACTGTCCTACACCCTGCACCTTTTTGGTGCGGCCCGGGTGGACGGCACCGATTACGCCGGCTCATGGCTGGTCAACGGGGTGCGCAAGAGCACGGCGCCGAGCAGTAGTGCGGACGGATCTTTCCTTTCCTCCGGGGCGCTCGGCGAAGGGTTGCAGTATGTCACGTATTCCGGGCTGACCGCCGTGCAGATTTCCCAGGGTGTTTACGGGATTTCGGGCAGTTTTGGCGCCGATCCCTCCGGGGTGGTGGTTTGGAACGGCTGGCAACTGGTGGCTGTGCCGGAGCCTGCGACTGTTTCTCTTTGGGCAGGGTTGGGAGCGGCCTTGGTGCTCGCCCGCCGGCGCGGCCGCGGTGCTCGGCGCTGAGCCCTCTTGAGGGGCCCGTTTGGGCCCCGCGCTTCAGAAGCCCATGCCGAGGCAGTCCATCATCTTGGACTGGAGGTCCTGCTGGGTGAAGGGCTTGGTGAGGTAGCCGGTGGCGCCGGCGCGGAGGGCGGCGAGGATGGAGTCTTTGCTGCCCTCGGTCGTGATCATGAGCACGGGCAGGGTCTTCCAGCGCGGGTCGGCGCGCATCTGCTGGAGGAACTCGAGGCCGCCCATGACGGGCATGTTCCAGTCGAGGCAGACCAGGTCGATCTGTCCGGGGGCGGATTCGAGGCGGGCTAGGGCCTGGGAGCCGTCACCGGCCTCCAGGCATTCGGCACCGAGCACAGCGGCGGCGGAGCCGACGATGCGGCGCATCACGAGGGAGTCGTCGACGACGAGGAGTTTCATGCGAGGGCGGTTTCGGATCGTGGATTCTGGAGGAGTGCGCCGTACCAGCCGAGACCTCGGTAGGTCTCGTAGCCGGGGGTGCGGTGATAGGCGAGGAGGCGGCCGTCGGCGCCGGTCTCACAGCCGGAGACGCCGAGGCCGCCGGGCAGGGTGACGGTCTCGGAGAGTTGTCCGCGCTCGTCGGAGGAGGCGAGGACGAGGCCTTGGGCGTCGAGCAGGAGCACGCGGGTGCGGGTGCGCTCGTCCTCATCGAGGCGGATGCCGGAGACGATGGCGCGGGCCTGGGGACCCCAGTCGAAGTGTACGCCGATGACGCCGAGCACGCGGCCGAGGCGGTCGCCGTTTTCGCGGATGGCGGCGGCGTAGGTGGCGACCGGGGCCTGGCCGAGGGGTTCGCAGCGGCGGATGGGGGAGACGGCGAACTCGTCGCCGGAGGCGGAGGCGAGGGCTTCCTGGAACCATTTCTCCCCGGCGGCGGAGTAGCGGCCGACGGCGGGGTAGCGCTCGGGGCGGCCGTGGGCGACGACGCGGCCGGAGGGATCGCAGATCCAGAGGTCGAGGTAGACGGTGTAGGCGGAGAGGATGACGCCGAGGCGGCGGGAGGCGTGGGAGAGGTTGGCGGGGGAGGGGTCGCGCACGGCCTCGACGACGGCGGCGTCGGTGGCCCACCAGCGCACGTCGCAGGTGCGTTCGTAGAGGTTGCGGTCCATGAGCTCGATGGCGTTGAGGGCGAGGTCGACGAGGCGGGCGCCGCGGACGCGGGCGGCCATGCGCTCGCCGACGACGCGCAGGCCGGCGAAGGCTTCGTGGAGCTCGTCCTCCATCTCGCCGGAGATGCGGGCGACCTCGCCGGCGAGGGCTTTGACCTCCCCGGCGACGGCGGAGAAGGCGCGGCCGGCGTCGCCGGCTTTACTGGCGGTGATGGTGGCGTTGAGGGCGAGGATGCGGGTCTGGTCGGCGACGGCGTGGATGGCTTCGAGTTTGCGGTCGGCGATGTCGGCGGCGCGGCGGGCGAGCTGGAGCACGCGTTCGGGCGTGGCCAGATCCGCTTGGGGGGAAGAGGCGGGCGAGGGGGGAACGGAGCTCATGGTGGGATGGGTCAGGATTTGCGGCGGTAGAAAACCGCCTCACCGATCGTTTCGGAGGCAAAAAGTTCCTGGTGGGTGAGCAGGGACTCCGAGCCGCCGAGGAGGAGGTGGCCGCCGGGCACGAGCGCGGCGGCCAGACGGGGGAACAGACGACGCTTGAATTCGGCGTCAAAGTAGATCGCGACGTTGCGACAGAAAAGGAGGTCGAAGCTGCCGAAGGCCTGCAGGTCGTCCTGGAGGTTGTGGCGTTTGAAGGTCACGCGGCGGCGGAGGTCCTCGCGGAGCATCCAGATGGGGCCTTGGGCGATGAAGTAGCGCTGGCGCCATTGCTCGGCGAGGCCGCGGGAGATCTCGATGGAGTTGTAGCGGCCGGCGCTGGCGAGCATGAGGGTGCCGGCGGAGACGTCGGTGCCGATGATCTCGAACTGTTCGGGGCGTACGCCGGGCAGTTTGCCCTCGCTGCAGAGGGTGTCGATGAGCATGGCGAGGGAGTAGGGCTCCTGGCCGGTGGAGCAGGCGGCGCAGAGGACGCGGATGCGGGCGCGGGCGCCGGTGCGGAGGCTGGCGGCGAGGGTGGGGAGGAGGTGGCCGCGGAGTGAGGCCCAGGGTCTTTCGTCGCGAAACCAGTAGGTCTCGTGCGTGGTCATGGCGTCGATGATGCGGTCGCGCAGGCGGCCGGTGGTATCGGCCCGGGCCATGCGGACGAAGTCGGCGATGCCGGTGGCGCCGGACTGGGCGATGGTGGAGCCGAGGCGGGCTTCGAAGAGGTAGCCTTTTTCCTCACCGAGGTGGATGCAGCAGGCCTCGGCGACGTATTGGCGGAGGAGTGCGAGCTCGGTGGGATTTTGGAGGGAGGTCGACATGCGGCGTGGGGGGCTTGGCGGGTTTCTCAGCGTCGGGCGCGGGCCAGCTCGGCGAGGCGGGGGGCGATGGCGGGAAGGGGGAGGACCTCGTCGTCGAGGCCGCGGCGGACGACCGCGAGGGGCATGCCGTAGATGACGCAGGTGGATTCGTCCTGGACGAGGGACCAGGTGGGGGTCGAGGCCTTGAGGGAGGCGACGCCGGCGGCGCCGTCTTCGCCCATGCCGGTGAGGATGACGCTGACGATGCCGCGGGGGGCGCAGCGGGCGACGGATTGGAAGAGGACGTCGACGGCGGGGCGGCAGGAGTTGACGGGGGGGGCGTCGGTCAGGCGGGTGCGGAGGCTGCCGTCGGGCTCGCGCACGAGCTCGAGGTGGCGGCCGCCGGGGGCGAGGAGGACGCGGCCGGGGAGGACGGGCTCGCCGTCGCCGGCTTCGGTGACGGGGAGGGGACCGATTTTGCCCAACTGCTCGGCGAGGGTGCGGGTGAAGAGCGGGGGCATGTGCTGCACGATGACGATGGGCAGCTTAAAGTCGGCCGGGATGCGGGGCAGGAGATCCTGGAGGGCGCGGGGTCCGCCGGTGGAGACGCCGATGACGATGAGCTCGGGTGAGACCGGGGGGAGGCCGCGGCTGCGCGGTGCGGGCGGAGGGGCGGGGGTGGGCGGGGTGGAGCTGGGCGTGGGGGCGGCTGCGGGGGCCGGGGCGGGCTGGCCGGGGCTGGCGGAGCGGCGCAGGCGCATGAGCCGGACGATGTGGACGAGTTGTCCGCGCAGGCGGGCCATGCCCTCGGCGAAGGAGCTGGTCTGGGGCTTGGGGATAAAGTCGAGGGCGCCGTTGGCGAGGGCGTCGACGGTGATGGCGGCGTCGGCTCCGGTGGCGCCGCTGACCATGACGACGGTGACGCGGGGGAATTCGCGGCGGACGCGGGCGAGGACCTCGGGGCCGTCCATCTCGGGCATGAAGACGTCGAGGAGCAGGAGGTCGCAGGGGGTGGAGGCGAGGCGGGCGAGGGCGGCGGGGCCGCTGGGCACGGCGGCGATGACCTCGAGGCCGGGCACTTCGGCGGCGGCTTCAGTGAGGATCTTGCGGTAGAGGGCGGTGTCGTCGACCACGAGCACGCGGAAGGGGGGCGGGCTCATGGCGGGGGGAGGTCGAAGATGATTTCGAGGCGGCGGCCGTCGGGGGAGTGGGTGACGGAGGCGGCGAGGGAGCGGATGAGGCGGAGGCCGAGGGAGACGTGGCCGGG
>JBILUB010000432.1:0-2700 GCA_044371245.1 Opitutaceae bacterium | reverse complement strand
CGTTTGCAGATGCTGCCGGCGGGGGTGAGGTGAGGGGCACTTAATCGAAGAGTTTGCCCGCTTCCGCCGCCGCCAATCGCACGCGGGAGAACTCCAGGGTGTCGGCGAGCGTGGCACCCTTCTCCCGAAAGCCGTAGAACAGCGACTCTCCGAGCAAACAGTAGCGCCACTCCGCGCCGCCGCGCTGCTCCGCAGGCAGGCGGTTGATCGGCTCGCACCAGGCCAATGCCGCGCGTTTCTTTCTCACGACATCGGCCTGTCCCAGCATGGCCTGGCTTTTGGTCTCGACCACCCACACCGAGCCAGCCGCCCTCACGAGAAAATCGGGTGAGTAAAAACCGTTCAGGCCGTTCTCCTTCACATAGCGCAAGCGCAAGAACGCGTGCCGCTGTTCGTGGATCTTGCAAAATGCCTCGATGCTCGCGTCCGCGTCGGCGGTTTCGATGAACGCCTTTTCGAAGCCGCCGCTGCGCGATGGAAAGGGCAGACGCTCGTAGACGCATTTTTGCACAGGCAGCGACCACGCCTCGCGCATGGTCAATTTTGCGATTTCGGAGAGGCTGCGATGCACCACCTCGGCCGCGCCGTCCGGCTCGTTTTCAACCAGCTCCGGCAGGCGACGCCCGAACTCTTTGACGATGTGCTCGGCGACTGGATCGAGGCGCAGCACGCGCCAGTTTTCGTCCCCCATCGGTTCGAAGCCGGGGCCGAAAAGCCGCTCGCGCACGTAGTCGTCCACCCAGCCCGTGACCTGTGGCAGGTTGATTTGCAGGAGCGGATGCGAAGCTCGGTTGGCGTAAACCTGCGCGCTTTTCGTCAGCGCTCCCCCGCCTGCCGAAGTGACTCGCCGCACCAGGCGGGAGACAAACTCGTTGTAGCTCGTGGCGGTCATGATCCCGCCGTCCACCCGGTAGTCGCCGAACTGGGCGCCGGTCTGCACGTCGTGCGAACGGAACACCTCTCCCTTGCCCACGGCCGCCTTGAGCTGCGCGAGCGTCATGCCGTCGAAGGGCGGCAGCGCCGAGACATCCAGCTCGCGCCCGACGATTTGCTCCTCCTCCTCGCGCACCACGAAGGGAACGGCGAAGTCGTAGCGTTCAGAGCCTTCGCGCAGGCCGACCGAGATCAGGTCGCCCGCGCTTCCGCCGCCCGCGTCGTCCTCGTCCTCGGTTTCGCCAACGAGACCCTCGGCCATCAGCTCGTCGTAAAAGTCCTGGAAGCGCGGGTGCTCCACGATGCTGAGCACGTCGATCAGGCTGCCCGGCTCCTCGCCCGCGCGGATGCGCTCCCGGTTCTCGCGCTTCAGATCGGCAAACTCCGGCTCGCGCCACATCAGGCGCAGGCCGCGGCCCACGGTTTGCTCGAGCAGGATTTTCGCGCCCGTGCTCCGCAGCGGCACGATGACGCAGATGTTGTTCACGTCGAAACCCTCGCGGAGCATGAGCACGCTCACGACGACGCGCGGCGCGGGGTGCGCGTCCATGTCGAAGAGGCGCTCGCGCAGGGCGGCCCAGTCCGACTCGGAGATGTCGCCTTTCTTGTTCGAGTCGACGCGCAGAACCTCGTCGGGCGCCAGTCCCTCGCCGTGGAAAAACGTTTCCACCAGCGGCGTCACCGTCGTGTCCTCGCAGACGACGAGCATCTTCGGGTGCCGGAGCGGGTCCACGGAGGCGAAGTCGCGCTCCAGTTTTCGCAGTTTGGCGAGGCCGGCGCGGAGCATGATGCGCTGGCCCTCGGCGAGGATGGGATTGCCGTGCTCGTCGCGGTCGGCGGTGAACTGGAGCTCGTCGTCAGCGAGCGCCCCGAGTTCGCGGCGTTTGTCGAGCACGAGCGATTTCACCAGCCCCGCGCGCATCGCCGCCTTCAGATCGAAGTCGGCCACGATGTGCGGAAAGTATACGGGACGCGCCTTCTTGCCCGAGCCGACCTGATTGTAGGGAGTGGCCGAGAAGTCCACCTGCGCGAAGCGGCGGCCCTTGGGCTCGGCGATGACGCGCAGGCTGCGCTGCCACTCCACCTCGGTGATCTCGCCCTCGTTCTTCACTTCGTGGATGTGGTGCGCCTCGTCGTTGAACACCATCAGGTCGGGCAGGCCGCGCAGCCAGGCCAGCGTGTCGCCGCGCTCGAAACGGCGGTTGAGCACTTCCAGCGAGTTGCCCGCGCTCACGCCCGGCGCCAGCGGGAGCACGGCCTCGGCGACGCGCTTCGGGTCGGGCGCGAGACCGGGCGAGATGGGCATGTCGGCCTCGGCGTCGGTTTCCTCAAACACCTCGTCCTCCTGCTCCTTGATGCGTTGCCAGTTGGTCACGGCGATGACGCCGCCGCCCGTGACTTTGCGGCCCAACTCCTCGCGTTCGCAGACGGCGCCCTGCGCGAAACGAAAAAGCTCCTCGCGGTAGATCTCGGGCACGAAAAGCGCCGCATGTCGGGAGAGATCGGAGGTGGCAAAATCCCGCCGCCCCTCGCGCAGGCGACCGCGCAAGGCGTCGAGCAGGCGCGCGTAGACGATGTTGCCCGGCGCCACCACGAGGAAGTTGCGGGTGAAGCGGGCGTCCTCCGGGGCGCGCGCCGCGTTGAGCGCTTGCCAGACGAGCAGGGCTTGCAGCACCCAGGTCTTGCCCGTGCCAGTGGCGAGTTTGAGGCAGTATTTCGGGTGCGCCCCGCCGCGTGTCACTTCCTTAATCCGCCGCGCGCCGAGCA
>JBILUB010000431.1:0-2701 GCA_044371245.1 Opitutaceae bacterium | reverse complement strand
GCCTCCCTCCGCGAAGTCCGCGTCACCGACGGCCTCGACAACACCACCGGCGCCGTCGACGGCGCCCTCTCCGGCACCCTCTCCGGCACCGGCGGCCTCCACAAAACCGGCGACGGCACCCTCGAACTCACCGCCAACAACACCTACACCGGCCAGACCCGCCTCTCCGCCGGCGCCCTCCGCGTCACCGCCGCCAACCGCATCGACGGCAGCCCCCTCGTCCTCGACGGCGGCGTCCTCGAGATCGCCGGCGACCTCGACCTCGCCAACCCCGGCGACTTCACCCGCGCCCTCGGCTCCGCCCCCGACGAAATCCGCTGGACCGGCGACGGCGGCTTCGCCGCCACCCACGCCCCCCGCACCGTCCGCCTCGGCAACGGCACCAACCCCCTCGCCTGGGGCCTCAGCCCCGGCTTCCTCGACGCCGACTCCCGCCTCATCCTCGGCGCCACCTCCGCCAACCAGACCCTCACCCTCGCCAACGACCTCGCCCTCGGCGCCACCGGCACCCGCACCCTCCACACCATCCGCGGCACCACCCCCCCCGCCACCCTCGCCACCGGCGCCCTCACCGGCCTCGTCTCCGGCACCGCCACCCTCGCCCTCACCGGCGACGGCCGCCTCGACCTCACCGCCGCCAACCCCCACGCCGGCGCCCTCACCCTCTCCGGCGCCGAGCTCCGCCTCACCGGCCCCGCCGGCTCCCTCGCCAACACCACCTCCATCGACATCCGCCACGGCGGCACCCTCACCCTCCACAACGCCACCGCCGGCAACAGCAACCGCCTCGGCGACACCACCCCCCTCACCCTCGCCGGCGGCACCCTCGCCCTCCACGGCCGAAACGCCAGCAGCGCCGACTTCACCGAGACCATCGGCACCCTCACCCTCGCCACCGGCGCCAACACCCTCGAAGTCGTCAACTACCGCAGCAACGCCTTCACCCAGCTCAACGTCGCCTCCCTCCAACGCGCCCCCACCGCCACCATCGACTTCGCCCACCCCGGCAGCATCGGCGACACCGGCACCAACACCTCCTCCGGCGACGACCCCCGCCTCCGCTTCGCCACCGCCCCCCTCCTCGACGACGGCATCCTCGCCCACGCCACCGTCAACGGCACCGACTTCGCCACCGTCACCGGCGCCCGCTACCTCATCCCCCGCACCAGCTACGACACCGGCTCCCAGACCGGCTGGACCTCCACCGCCGACAACGCCGCCCCCACCTCCGACCAGACCCTCGGCGCCTCCCGCACCATCAACTCCCTCAAACTCGCCAACGCCCGCGACCTCGACCTCGCCGGCCACACCCTCACCCTCCAGTCCGGCGGCCTCCTCACCACCGGCTCCACCACCGGCGTCACCCTCGGCAACGGCACCCTCACCACCGGCTCCCACACCGAACTCATCGTCCACGCCTACAACACCAGCGCCGCCGGCACCGACCTCTCCGCCACCCTCGCCGGCACCGGCCGCCTCACCAAAACCGGCCCCGGCACCCTCACCCTCTCCGGCACCACCGCCAACACCCTCACCGGCGCCACCACCGTCAACCAAGGCACCCTCGTCCTCGCCAAAACCGACGGCCTCCACGCCATCGCCGGCGACGGCGACACCACCACCCCCGACCTCATCATCGGCGACGGCCGCGGCACCGACACCGTCCGCCTCGCCGCCAACCAGCAGATCGCCGACGACGCCACCGTACAGCTCCGCGGCGGCCCCCTCGGCCAGCACACCCACCTCGCCCGCCTCGCACTCTCCGGCGCCACCACCCCCCACGGCACCGCACGCCTCGAGACCTTCCACACCCTCCAAGTCACCGGCCAAAGCATCCTCGACTTCGACGGCGGCGGCGCCTGCGCGCCCACCCTCCTCCACCTCGACTACCTCGACATCGCCGCCGACGCCCTCCTCACCATCACCCACTGGATTCAGTTCACCGACTTCCTCCTCGTCGAAAAAGCCACCCTCGACCCCTCCCAGCTCGCCCGCGTCGTCTTCGACGGCTACTCCGGCGCCGCCCGCTGGCAGACCTACGACGACGTCTACTTCCAGATCACCCCCGTCCCCGAACCCGCCACCTACGGCCTCCTCGCCCTCGGCGGCCTCACCGGCTTCCTCGCCCTCCGCCGCCGCCCCCGGCCCCGGCGACCCTCCGCGAGCTAGGCGCTGTCTTCAGAACAAACCGATGCTTCGTGAGGCGGAAATCATGCCCGGCCAAGGCGACCGAGGTGGAGGCGGGCCAGAGGCCCGTGCCACCGAGGTCAACGCCGGCCCGGCTTGGCTTCCGCCTCACCCGGAGGGCCTAAGCAAAGCACCGGTTTGTTTGGAAGACAGCGCCTAAAGCCGCTCGCTCGATCTCAAAGACGGCGCCTGCCCCGCGCCCCCTCTTTCCATTTGCCGAGCACCGCACCCGGCACACGCTGCGCGACAGCATGCCCGCCACCGCGCCCGCCCCCCTCACCGCCGCCCCCGGAGCCCTCCTCCCGGCCCCCTCCGACGCCTTCCCCCCCCGGCACAACTCCCCCGGCCCCGCCGAACGCGAACACCTCCTCGCCACCCTCGGCTACCCCAGCCTCGATGCCCTCGTCGACGCCACCGTCCCCGCCCCCATCCGCCTCCCCCGGCCCCTCCACCTCCCCGCCCCCCTCGCCGAATCCGCCGCCCTCGCCGAACTCCGCGAAATCGCCAGCCTCAA
>JBILUB010000430.1:0-2703 GCA_044371245.1 Opitutaceae bacterium | reverse complement strand
TCCCTGCTCGCCTCGGCCTGGGCCCTGGGCGAGGCCCTCGACCCATTGATCCGGAGCACGGTCTGTTGCGTCGCAGGCACCCACCTCCCCGAGCTCCGGGTGCACCGCGCCACCTCCGCCCACTACGCCTCCCTTCGCATCGCGCTCGACCACCTGCACGCCGCCGGCCAGCGCCGCATCGGGCTCTACATCGGGCATGGCACCGACGCCCACCTCCTCCATGCCTGGCGCGCCGGCCTGGCCGACTTTCTCCTCCAGCACGGGGAAAATCCTGCGCAACTCCTCCACCTCGTCGCCGCCTGGGATCAGGACGACTTTACCACTTGGGTGCGCGCCACCCGCCCCACCACCATCCTCACCCTCCACCGGCCGGCCCGCGAGTGGTTGCACGCGGCCGGCCTCGCCTCCGCCACTCGGATCGCCCTCCTCGACCGCGCCCCCGAAGACCACGAGTTTCCCGGGATCGACCAAAATACCGAGGCCATCGGTGCCGCCGCCGTCGACCTCGTCGCCGCCCGCCTCCTCGCCAATGACATCGGCGCCCCCCCTTACCCCCACGTCATCAGTGTGAACGGCACCTGGATCGATCTCCCGTCCACCGCCTAGATCACACCGTCCCCGCGTCCACCCAGCGCATGCCTGCCCCCGCCCACTCCTCCCTCGCCATCCTCCGGGCCGCGCTCGCCCTCCTCGGCCTCTGCCCCGCGCGGGCCGACACCCTTTGGCTTGAGGCCGAGGCCGGCACGGTGACCCCGCCGATGAGGGTGCTCGAACATCCCAGCGCCTCCGCCGGCCGCTACCTGAAGGTCGAGACCGAGCTCCCCAAAGTGCCCCCCGGCTCGGTCGAGCTCACCTTTACCATCGAGCGTGGCGGCGATCACCACATCTGGGGACGCACCCATGCGCCGAGCAGCAGCAACGACTCCTTCGACGTTTACCTCGACGACTCACCGCCCCAGCGCAAATGGCCCCTTCCGCTGGTCAACAACTGGCAATGGTCTCGCATCTCCGGCGACACGAAGCCCCGCGTCTTTGGCCTCGCTCCCGGGACCCACACCCTGCGCATCGTGCGCAACGAGTGGGGCGCCAGCCTCGACCGCATCCTCATCACCGACGACTTCACCCTCGTCCCCTCGGGCCTCGGCGTCAGCCCGCCTGCCACTTCGCCCGCGCCCTCCCCCGCGCCCGCGCCCTCCCCCGTCCCCCCGGCCGAGCATCGGCCCGGGCCTTCGCTCCAGCTCCGCACCCCGGGCCACTCCCATGTCGCCTGGCCCGGCCAGACCCGGCTCCCCCTCCCCGCCTCCGCGACCGACCCCGAGCCCGGTCCCTCGCCCCTCATCACCGCCTGGCGTGTCCTCGACGGCCCCTCCCCCGTCGAGCTAGTCGACACCCCCACCGGGCCCGAGGCCGTCTTCTCCGGACCCGGCCTCCACCGACTCGCCTTTTCCGCCACCGACGGAGCCGAGACGGCCCAGGAAATCATCGAGATCATCGTCGCCCCGGATGCCTTCATCCCCCCCGCCGCTTCCGGCGTGGTCAACGTCAAGGACGCGCCCTACCTCGCCGTCGGCGACGGCCGCACCGACGACACCGCCGCACTCCAGCGAGCCCTCGACGCCTACCCAAACGGGAACCGCATCATCTACCTCCCACCCGGCGACTACCTCATCTCCGACACGCTCCGCTGGCCCCTCGGCCGCAGCGGCGGCGAACGCGAAAAACGCACCATCCTCCAAGGCGCCAGCCGCGAGCTCAGCCGCCTCATTCTCGCGGACCACAGCCCCGCCTACGCCGACCCCGCCGCGCCCCGCGCCATGGTCCACACCGGCCTCGCCCCCGCCCAGCGCTTCCGCAACGCCGTGCGGAACCTCACCCTCCACACCGGGCGGGGCAACCCCGGCGCCATCGGCCTCCAGTTCAACGCCTCCAACCAGGGCGGTCTGCGCGATGTCGCCATCCTCTCCGGCGACGGCCTCGGCCTCATCGGCCTCGACCTCTCCTACACCGACGAGATCGGTCCCCTCTACGTCAAAAATCTCCTCGTCCGCGGCTTCGATTACGGCGTGAAAACCGCCTACACCGTCAACAGCCTCACCTTCGAACACCTGGTCCTCGAGCAGCAACGCGTCGCCGGCTTTCACAACACCCACCAGGTCGTCACCGTACGCGAGCTCCACAGCCGCAACCGCGTGCCCGCCATTCACAACGCCGGCTCCACGGGGGTGTTTACCTTGCTCGACTCCCTCCTCGAGGCGCCCTCCCCCGACGCGCCCGCCATCATCAACGAGGGCTTCCTCTACGTCCTGCGTTCCCGGACCCACGGTCACGGCGCCGCCCTCGACCAGCGCACCGCCACCCCCCTCACCCTTCCCGACGGCGCCCTGGCCGAGTTCTCCTCCCACCCCAGCCTCGATCGCTTCCCCCCTCGCCGCCCGGCCGATGCCCGCCTGCCCGTCCACTCCGCCCCCACCCCACCCTGGCCCTCACGCTCCGAGTGGACCAGCCTCAGCGACCACGCCACCCCCGAGGCCTTCGACCTCGGCGCGCTCCAGGCCGCCCTCGATTCCGGCGCCCGCGCCATCGCCGTACCCGGCGGAGTCGCCTACACCCTCGAGGGCCGCGCCACCATCCCCCCCCGGGTCACCCGCATCACCGGCTTCGAAGGCAGCTTCCGCGGCCAACTCGAGCTCATCGTCGCCCCGC
>JBILUB010000429.1:0-2716 GCA_044371245.1 Opitutaceae bacterium | reverse complement strand
CGGAAAAAAGCCCCCGCCCGCCACTCGTTTCTCAGTCACACCGCCATCACCCAGACCCCCGCGCCAGCCTCGCCCCTTGCCCCACCCTTTTTGGGGCCTTCACGCTGTTTGTGCCCTTCGTCGCAACCGTTTCGTTTCACCACTCTCCGTCGCCCGCTTTGGTACGGATCGGCATCAGGCCGCCAGTATCGCAGACCTCGGGCTAAAGGGCGCCCGGAGCCGTCCGATTAGAGTGAGATTAGCTTCTTTATCGTCTGCCCTTCAGGCGAGGCGGCACCCGCCCTCGCGCCTCAACAGGCCTAAATCGACCTCCCTTCGCTTCCTCTATGAAGTCCGCTGCTCGCTGCCTCGCCGTGCTTATCGGTCTCGTCGCCTTCGTATCGTCCGCCCGCTCCGCCGTCATTATAGAAATATCGCCCGACGGCGCCAACACCCGCGTGGATGTGTCCGGTTCGTTGAACACCTCCGGTCTGAGCTTCGGTTCCCCGTTGGCCTTCGCTAGCTTGAACCTGAAGGAAATGGAACTCTGGTTCACGGGCTCGCCCGACAACTACCGTTTCGCCTCCCATTTCCTGCCGGTGCCGGTGTGGCACTCGATGGATGCCAACGAGTTTTCCTACACCTTCATCTCGGGCGGTGATTTTGGTGTGAACGCGTTTTCGATCGCCGTGCCTGCGAACTATGTCTCCGGGACGCCCCTTACCTCGAGCTTCGTGATCAACGGCCTCGATATGGAAACCTTTAATCCGCAGAGCGGCGTCATCCTTACGCTAAACAACGGCGACACCGTCAGCGTCGTCGCCGTGCCGGAGCCTGCGGTGGTCGCCCTCCTGCTGGGTGTGAGCAGCCTCGGGTTCACCCTTGTCCGCCGCCCGCGTCGCGCAGTCTGACGGCCTGACCGGTCGGGCCCAAGGGGTAAGACCGCCTAACTGATGGGGTAAAAGTCTCCGCCGCGCCGTTCGAGGCCATCTGGCCCCCCAGGATCGCGAGGCCCTCCGCCTCTGGCTCGACGACACCGAAGAGGAGACGCCCGAGATGCTCGCCGCCATCGACGCCGGTCTGCGCTCCTTGCGCGACAAGGGCGTCATCCCGCTCGATCAAGTCCGCCAAAACATCGCCGTATGGGCTACCAAGTCGGCCTGACCGAAGAGGCGCAGGCCGATCTCGGCGCGGTGGTGCGTTTTCTCGCCCGGCAAAGCCCCGAGGCGGCGGAGCGCATCGGCCACGAGTTGCTCGATGCCGCGCTGACCTTGACCCTCTTCCCGCGTCGGGGTGCGCCCGTGCGCCGCCGGCCCAGCATGCGCAAGCTCACCCATCGACACCACCTGATCTTTTATCGTTACGACCCGCTTAAGGCCGCTGTGGTTATGGATGCGAATGGCGGAATTTAGCTTGATGATCTGCCCGAAACCTTGGCGCTAAATCCACAAACTCGCGCAGGCCCACAAGGTCGTGTGCGAGAATTTGCGGCACTCGTTGTGCAAGAAATCCAGTTGATCACCCTGATGCACGGCGCCCACACCACCGCGCCGGCCGCGGTCTTCGCCCCGAACCGAGTCCCCGCCCTAGCCGGGCACGCGGCCCACCCACCCGGTAGGGCGCCGCGTCAGAGCAGGCCGTTGCCACCCGCCACCACGCCGCCTTCCGCGCCAAACCCTCCGCCTCCGCTCACGAAGGTGATTCGCGAGGTCGCGGCGGCCTAAATTTCTCCACGACAAATTCAACCCGGTCGCTTACTTCCTCCTCATGGCCAAGCACCTCACCGACCGCCCCCGCATCGAGTATCTTCGTGTGCAAAACTACCGGGCGCTGCGCGACATCGAGTTGAAGGCGCTCACCCCGCTCACCGTCTTCGTCGGGCCCAATGGCAGCGGCAAATCCACCCTCTTCGACGCTTTTGCCTTTCTCGCCGAAAGCTTCGGCAGTGGGCTGCGCAAAGCCTGGGACAAACGCGGCCGTTTCAAGGAACTGCGTTCCCGGGGCTCGAACGGCCCCATTGTTTTCGAAATCAAGTATCGGGAAAAGACGAAGGTCCCGGTCATCACCTACCACTTGGAAATCGACGAGGACGCCAAGGGGCCCTTCGTGGCACGCGAGTGGTTGCAATGGCGACGCAACGAGCGCGGCAAGCCCTTCCGTTTTCTCGATTTCACCTCCGGACGTGGCGAGGTGATCACGGGCGACATGCCCGACGAGCAAGACGAGCGGATCGACGAACGACTCGATTCCCGGGAGCTCCTCGCGGTCAACACGCTCGGCCAGTTCGCCAAGCACCCGCGCGTCGCCGCCCTGCGCCGCTTTGTCAGCAGCTGGTATCTCTCCTATCTCAGCGCCGACAACACTCGCGGCGTGCCGGAGGCCGGCCCGCAGGAGCGACTCAGCACCACGGGCGACAATTTGCCCAACGTCATCCAGTATCTGAAGGAGCGCGGCGACGGCGCCCTCGACAAGATCTTGGGCAAGCTCACCCAGCGCGTGCCGCGCCTCGAGAAAGTCGAAGCCGAGGTCATGCCCGATGGTCGTCTGCTTTTGCAGGTGAAGGATGCGCCCTTCGAAAAACCGGTCATGGCGAAGTTCGCCTCCGACGGGACCCTGAAGATGCTCGCCTACCTCACGCTCTTGCACGATCCGCAGCCGCCGGAGCTGATCGGCATCGAAGAGCCGGAAAACCAGCTCCACCCCCGCCTCCTCCCCGAGCTTGCGGAGGAGTGCCGGG
>JBILUB010000428.1:0-2719 GCA_044371245.1 Opitutaceae bacterium | reverse complement strand
AGACGACGCCCCTCCTCCCGCCGCAGCCGCCCGGCCACCAGCCCGGTGCAACGATGCAGCCACGCCGCCAAAACCGGGTGCTCTACCAACTGCGCCGCCCGCCGGGCCAGAGTCAGGAAAACCGTCTGCATAATCTCCTGCGCCCGATGCTCGTCGCCCGCGACCTGTCGAAGTGCCGCCGAATAAACCAGATCAGCATACCGTCCCACCAGCTCGGCAAAAGCCTGCTCGTCTCGGGTGGCGGCGTAGTGGCGCAATAGTTCGGCATCGCTCATGGCGTCTTCCCCCTTCTATGCCCGCCACGCCCGCCGACCGCACAGAAAATCGCGCACTCACGCTCCCGCGGTTCCCGCGGCACCCCGCTCAGCGCCCGGTCGCCACCCGCCACACCGCCTCGGTGATGAGCTGCCCCGAAGGCCCGTGGAGGTTCGCCTCCCCGGCGTGCGTCGCCCAGGGCAACTTCACAAACACGTGCGGCACCCCCTCCCGGGCCAGCGCCGCCGCCAAGCGCTCGCTGTGGCGGCACCAAACCAGCTCGTCGAGCGCGCCGTGGATCAGCAGGGTCTTCGGCGCCCCGGCGTGCACCAGCCGCTCCCCGCTCGCGCTCCGGTAACGCTCCGCCTGCCCCGGCCCCTCCGGCCCGCCGCCCATGAACTGGCGCACCAACAAATCCGAGTTCAGCGCGTCCTTAGCCGAACGGATCGACCAGACAAACTCCAGGTCGTGGCAGGCATACAGCGCCACCACCGCGCGCACGCCCGGCAGCGTCTCGCCATAGGCCGTCGCGGTCGCGATCTGCCCGCCCGCGCTCCGGCCCAGGACCGTCAGCCGCTCCGGGTCAACGCCGAGCCGGCCGGCGTTGGCGCGTATCCACTCCACCACGACACGCAGGTCCTCGCGCTGCGCCGGCCAGGGGGATTCGGGTGCCAGCCGGTAGTCGAAAGCCGCCACCGCCACGCCCCGCGCGGCCAGCCAGCGGTTCAGCCCCGCCAGCTCGCTGCGCGAGCCCCCATCCCAGCCGCCTCCATGCACCAGCACCACGCAGGGCGCCCCGCTCGACTCCTTCGCCCCGACTTCGCCACCGCCCTCCCGGACAGTGTAACCTATTGGGTTACGAGGCCCGCGCTGGGCCCGAAAAAAATCCAGGGCCCGTCCGTCTGCGTCGTACGATTCCACCGGCACCTCCTCGGCGCGCGTCGGCCAGCGCAGTAAACGCGACCAATCCCAAAACCCCCGCTCCGAGCCTCCACCCCAGATCTCCCGCACCCGCGCCTCGACCTCCCCGCTCATCCGCCAGGCCGTGAGCGCCGGCCGCGCGAAACCCAGCGCGGCCAGACCGGCCGTCACCGCGGCCGCCAGCGCCACCGTGCGCAGCGCCCCCGGCTGCGTCCCCCACCCGATTCTCGCCGCCCAGACCGCCAGGCCCGTCGCCAACACGCACCAGACATGCCCGAGCTCCGTCGCGAAAAGCGCCACCCACCATTCGCGGTAGCTCCGCGCCGGCCACAGCGAGTAGCGGGCGGCCAGCAACAAGCCGATGGCGGCCAAAAACAACAGGGACACCCGAAGCATGCCCGCAGCCCGGCCGCGCCCGCCCCGCCGCGCAAATCCGAAATCGCCTCCCTCGCCGCCAAGCGGCCAGACTCGCCTCGACCGTTTCCCCGCCTTTCCTCCTTCGTTCTCTCCCGCCATGTCCTCACTCAAGCCCTACCCGTCCGGCCTCGGCACCAAGTCCCTCCATGCCGGCCAAGTCCCCGACCCCGCCACCGGCTCGCGCGCCGTGCCGCTGTATCAGACCACCAGCTACGTCTTCCGCGACACCGAGCACGCCGCGAATCTCTTCGCGCTAAAGGAGCTGGGCAACATCTACACGCGGATCATGAACCCCACGACCGACGTCTTCGAGCGGCGCATCGCCGCGCTCGAGGGCGGCACGGCCGCGCTCGCCCACGCCTCGGGCCAGGCCGCGATCACCGACGCCATCCTCAACCTCGCCGGCGCCGGCGACCACATCGTCTCCGTCTCCCAGCTCTACGGCGGCACCTACAACCTTTTCCACCACACCCTGCCCAAGCTCGGCCTCGAGATCACCTTCGTCGACGCCGACGATCCCGAGTCCTTCCGCCGCGCCCTCCGGCCCAACACCAAGGCCTTCTACGGCGAGGGCCTGGGCAATCCCGCGCTCAACATCTTCCCGGTCGAGGAGGTCGCGAAGATCGCCCGCGAGGCCGGCGTGCCCCTCATCCTGGACAACACCTGCCTCAGCCCGATCCTGCACCGCTCCTTCGAGTGGGGCGCGAACATCGTCGTGCACTCCACCACCAAGTACCTCGCCGGCCACGGCACCTCGATCGGCGGCATGGTGGTCGACGGCGGCAACTTCGACTGGGGCTCGGGCCGCTTCCCCGGCTTCACCACGCCCGACGCCTCCTACCACGGCCTCGTGCACTGGGACGCGTTCAAAGCCTTCCCGCCCGCCGGCGGCGCCAACATCGCCTTCGCGATGAAGATGCGCCTGCAACTCCTCCGCGACGTGGGCGCCTGCATCTCGCCCTTCAACGCCTGGCAATCCCTCATCGGCCTGGAGACCCTTCATCTGCGCATGGAGCGCATCTGCCAAAACGCCCTCGCCGCCGCCCACTTCCTCGCCGAGCACCCGAAGGTGGCCTGGGTCAACTACCCCGGCCTGCCGGGCTCGAAGTATCACGCGGCGGCCAAC
>JBILUB010000058.1:0-10134 GCA_044371245.1 Opitutaceae bacterium | reverse complement strand
CGGGGAAAGATCCATGTGCGGGTGAGCCGGGCGGGCGGGGATACGACGAGCACGCGTCTGCGCTTTGAAGTGAGCGACACCGGGGTGGGGATCAGTCCGGAGGCGCGGAGGCGGATTTTTCAGCCCTTTGTGCAGGCCGATGAAACGA
Source organism: Opitutaceae bacterium (assembly GCA_044371245.1). Classification (GTDB taxonomy): domain Bacteria; phylum Verrucomicrobiota; class Verrucomicrobiia; order Opitutales; family Opitutaceae; genus IMCC26134_A. The sequence continues at coordinate 9,986 of JBILUB010000058.1, read as the reverse complement.
CGACGCGGCGTTTCGGGGGCACCGGGCTGGGGCTGGCGATCTGCAAGCGGATCGTGGAGTTGATGCGGGGTGAGATGGGGGTGGAGAGCGAGTTGGGGCGCGGGTCGGTGTTTTGGTTCGAGGTGTCGTTTCGACTGGCGGCGACGGCGACGGACGAGTCGGAGGTCAGCCGGGAGCTGGCCGGGGCGCGTGCGTTGGTGGTGGATGGGAGCGCGGAGCATCGGGCGCTGCTCGCGCGGCTGCTCGAGGGCTGGGGTCTAAAGGTCCGGGAGGCGGCCGATGGAGCGGAGGCGCTCGCGATGTGCCAGGGGGTGGCGGAGCCCTTTGATCTGGTGATCGTGGACCAGGCCTTGCCGCAGGGGGACGGGCCGGGCCTGGCCGTGACCTTGCGGGAGGCGATGGGGGGCGAGGGACCGGCCTTCGTGCTGCTCTGTCCGCCGGACGATTTCCCGCTTTCGGAGACTTTGGTGAAGCACGGCATCTCGGGATGTCTGGCGAAGCCGGCCCATCCCGCCCTGCTGCGGGGGTGTGTGGTGGAGGCGCTGGGCCGCGGGGGCGCGGCCGCGGGAGCGGGCGGGGCGGAGGGCGAGATCGATGCCCGGCTGGCGCCTTTGCGGATCTTGGTCGCGGAGGATAATCCGGTGAATCGAAAGGTGGTGGGCTTGCAGCTGCGCCGGCTGGGCCTCGAGGCGGACTTCGTGCACGATGGGGCCGCGGCGCTGGAGGCGGTGAGCGAACATTCCTATGATCTGGTGCTGATGGATGCGTGCATGCCGGTGATGGATGGGCTCGAGGCGACGCGGCGGATCCGGCAGTTGGTGCTCGAGCGGAGGCCGGTGATCATCGCGATGACGGCCAATGTGCAGCCGAGTGATCGGCAGAACTGTCTGGAGGCGGGGATGGATGATTTTCTCACCAAGCCCCTGACCATGGATCTGCTGCGGGCGGCGCTGCTGCGCTTTTTCCCGCTGGCGGGCATGCTCGCGGCGTCCGGCTGGTAGCCGGAGGTGCGGAGCGCCGCGCGAGGCGGGGGCGGCGAGGCTGGGCGCTCGGAGGGCTTGCGCTTCGCGGGACGGGGGCGAGGCGGGGGCCTCAGCCCCGGACCTGGCCGTCGCCGTCGATCAGGTACTTGTAGGAGCAGAGCTCTTTCAGGCCCATCGGACCGCGGGCGTGGAGGCGGTCGGTGCTGATGCCGATCTCGGCGCCGAAACCGAACTCGAAGCCGTCGTTGAAACGGGTGGACGCGTTCCACGGGACGACGGCGCTGTCGACCGAGGCCTGGAAACGGCGCGCGGCGGTCTCGTCGGCGGTGATGATGGCGTCGGTGTGGCCGGAGCTGTCGCGGTTGATCGTGGCGACGGCGGACTCCAGATCGGGCACCACGCGGATGGCGATCACAAGGTCGAGAAACTCGGCCCGATAGTCGGCCTCGGCGGCGGGGGTGTGGGCGATGGCCGGCGAGGCGGCGGCGAGAAGGGCGCAGGCGGCGGGGTCGGCGCGGAGCTGCACGCCCTTGGCCGTGAGCGCGGCGGCGAGGCGGGGCAGCAGGGCGGGTGCGATGCCGGCGTGGACGAGCAGTTGCTCGGCGGCGTTGCACACGCCGGGGCGCTGGGTCTTGGCGTTGAGCAGTATCCGCTCGGCCATGACAGGATCAGCGGCCCGGTCGACGTAGACGAAGCACACGCCGGTGTAGTGCTTGATCACCGGGATGGTGGAGTGCTGCGCGACGAAGCGGATGAGGGACTCGCCGCCGCGGGGGATGATGCAGTGGATCAGCTCGTCGAGCTTGAGCAGGTGGGTGAGCGCGGCGCGGTCGGTGGTGGGGATGAGCTGGACGGCGTCGGCGGGGAGGCCGGTCTCGGCGAGGGCGCGCTGGATGAGGGCGGCGAAGGCGGTGTTGGTGTGGAAGATCTCTTTGCCGCCGCGGAGGATGGAGGCGTTGCCCGATTTCAGGCAGAGGATGGCGCAGTCGATGGTGACGTTGGGCCGGGCTTCGTAGATGATGCCGATGACGCCGATGGGGACGCGGATTTGGCGGATGCGCAGGCCGTTGGGCCTCGTCCAGGAGTCGAGGGTCTGGCCGACGGGGTCGGGCAGGGCGGCGACTTGGAGAACGGACTCGGCGAGTTGGGCGAGTTTGGCGGGCGAGAGGGAGAGGCGCTCGATCTGGGAGCGGGTGAGGCCGTGGGCGGTGGCGTCGGCGAGGTCGCGGGCGTTGGCCGCGAGGAGTTCCTCCTCGGCTTGGGGGAGGAGTCGGGCGAGGGCGCGGAGGGCGGCGTCTTTCTTCTCCGTGGGGGTGGTGGCAAGGAGGAGGGAGGCGGCGCGGGCGCGGCGGGCGATGCCGGTGACGAGGGCGGGGAGATCTTGAGCGGTATCGGACATGGACGGTCGCCGAGTCACGCCGGGCGGGTCGGAGATGGCAAGCGAGGGGGAAGGCGGTCCGGTCCGGGCCTTCGGCGCCGGGGGCGAAAAAAATCGAGCCGCCCCGAGCGAGGTCGGGGCGGCTGCTCATGATATCGGCTCTGGGCCGGAGCGCGGCTAGGGCGCTTATCTTCGTCTTTGGGTTTGGCGGAGTTGTTCGATCACTGATGTTTTCGATTCCTAGACCTAACCTTTGCTCTGACTTTTCTGACTTTGGACTGAACCACTGACGGTGGCCTTTCGACCACGGGGGGAAGGTAGCAGAATCGGAGCTACAATGCCAGGGGCGTGCTTGTAGGCGCGGTGGGCAAGGGGGGCGGGATGGCGGCGAGTTGCCACGGCGCGCCCGGAAGTGGGAGTGTGGGGTGCATGGCTGATTGGCATCCTTGGGCTCCCTTGTCTCCGCTGCCGCGGGGGCGTCGTTTCACGGCGGATTCTTTGGCCGAGTTGCTCGATGGGGGGCAGTCTTTCCGGTGGGAGGCGCGGGAGGCGGGTGGCTTCGAAGGGGGCTGGGCTGGCTGGCGAATTCGGGTGCGGCTGGGGGAGGCGGGCGGGCTCGAGTTTTCCGCGCCGGCTTTTGCCGATCAAGCGGAGGCGGAGGCGGCCCTGTACACGTACCTGGCCGGCCCGTCGGCGGAGGAGGATGCCCTGCCTTGGCGGAGCGATCGGCACTTGGCGGCGTGTTTGGCGGCGTGTCCGGGGCTGGGTATTCTGCGCCAACCGCTGGGGGAGGCGCTGCTGGGTTTTGTTTGCAGCGCCACCAAGCGGATCCCGCAGATCAAGCGGATGCTGGGGCTGCTGGCGGAGCGGCACGGGAGTCTGGTGGGCCCGGAGGGATGGCGTTGTCTGCCGACTTGGGAGCAGTTGGAGCGGGTGTCGGAGGAGAGTCTGAGGGCCTGCGGGCTGGGATTTCGCGCGAGGCATGTGGCCGGGATCGCACGGCGGCTGGCGGCGGAACCGGAGTGGCTGGGGCGGATTGAGGCGGAGCCCTACGAGGCGGCGAAGGCGAGCTTGTTGGAGCTGCCAGGGGTCGGGGAAAAGGTGGCGGACTGCGTGCTGTTGTTCGGGGCGGGGCGGCTGGAGGCTTTTCCGGTCGACACCTGGATTTTGAAGGCGATGGCGCGGCGCTACGGTCTGGAAGGGTGGCGGCCGGAGCAGGTGGCCCAGTTTGGCCGGGTGCATTTCGGCGCGCAGGCGGGTTTGGCGCAGCAGTATCTGTTCGCGTTTGAGCGCGCGGCGGTGCGGGGCGCGGGAGCGGTGCGCGAGACGGCGGAGGAGCGAGCGTAGTTTGTTTGGTGGTCGGCTGGCGCGGGGCGGGCTTCGGCGTAGGTTAGCAGGGGTTTGATTTTTGGTGCGCGACGCGAGGTGTCCCCTGCGGTGCGAGGACCCAAGACAACCCTTATCCCCCATGAATACCCTGATCCCATTCCCTCTGCCGGCCGTGGCCGACAGCGCCCAGAAGAGACGTGAGCTGATCGAGCGCCGCGCGGCGGAGCTCTGGCGGGAGCTAGGCTGCCCGAAGAATCGTGATCTCGCGATCTGGCTGGAGGCGGAGGCGGAGATCGGGGCGACGCGAGCGGGCGCCTTTAGGCATCCGCACTCGCTGCTCGAAGGGAATGGTCGGACGTGAGCCGGGCGGCGGGCCGGCGGGGCGCGAGATCGGGAGACGACAGGGCGGACTAGTCCGCCATGAACGGGTAGTCAGTGTAACCGCGGGGTGATTCCGGCACGTAAAAGGTGGTGGAGTCGGGCTGGTTGAGGGGGGCGTCGAGCAGGAAGCGGCGGGGCAGGTCGGGGTTGGCGAGGAAAGGGACTCCGTAGGCGATGGCGTCGGCGAGGCCGTCACGCAGCGCGGCCTCGCCACTTTCGCGGGTGAAGCCTCCGTTTCGCACCAAGGCGCCGGAGAAATTTTTCCGCGCGATGCGGGCCAGCTCCACTTCGGCGGGCGCATCGTGCTGGGCGTGGCGAAGCTCGAGAAAGCCAAGGTCGCGTCGTTCGCATTGACTGGCGACGTGGGTGACGAGGGCGGCGGGGTCGGAGTCCGAGAGGTCGTTGAACGAGACCAAGGGAGAAATGCGCAGGCCGACGCGACCCGCGCCGAAAACGGCGATGGAGGCGTCGATCACCTCGAAGAGGAGGCGGGCGCGGTTGGGGAGGGAGCCGCCGTAGGCGTCGACGCGGTCGTTGACCGAATCGCGCAGGAACTGATCGAGGAGGTAGCCGTGGGCGCCGTGGACCTGCACGCCGTCGAAGCCGGCGGCGCGGGCGTTTTCCGCGGCGCGGGCGAAGAGTTGCACGATGCCGGGGATCTCGTCGCCGCGGAGAGGCCTGGGAGCGGGGTAGGGTTTCTTGCCCTCGGGGGTGTGAATGACGTCGTCGCGGATGGGCCGGTCGGAGGCGGAGACGGGCTGGGTGCCGGCGTTGAGCAGGGGGTGGGTGGCGCGGCCGGGGTGCCAGATTTGCAGGTAAATGCGACCGCCGGCGGCGTGGACGGTGTCGGTCACCCGGCGCCAGCCGGCGATGTGGGCGGGGGAGTGGATGCCGGGCTGGTGGGGCCAGGCGAGTCCGTCATGCGCGACCATCGTGGCCTCGGCGATGAGCAGGCCGGCGGAAGCACGCTGGGCGTAGTAGCGGGCCATGAGCCCGCCGGGGACGTTGTCGGCGGAGGCGCGGGTGCGCGTGAGCGGGGCGAAGAGCACACGGTTGGGGAGGGAGAGCGAGCCGAGCTGGAGGGGGCTGAGCAGGTACATGGTCGGGAGGATGATGGTTTATGGGAAAACGGTGGAATTCAGCGGGAAAGGAGGGTTTGACGAAGGGATCGGCTTGCGCCCACGGGGGCGGTCGGTCGGCATCTCGGGCGATGAAGTCCAAGGACGATCCGAAAAAACGGCGCGTGGACCGGCGTTTCCTGTCCTCGCAGAAACATGAGGAGGCTTACATGGTGAAGCGTCTTCGGGCGCTCTATCCCCATCGGAGCCGGGCCGAGGTCGAGCTGGCGCTGCTGGCGGCGAGGATAACGGTGAAACGCTCGGAGGGGAGGCAGCGCATCCTGGTGCTTTGCCACTATCTCCTGCGCCACTCCTCGGACAAATCCGAGGCGCCGGGTTTGTAACATTTTCTCGGATACGCGGGGATCAGAGCGGACGGTCCTGGCGGGCGGTGTCGGCGAGGAGCCCGACGATCTCGTCGCGCGTGATCGGGCCCAGCGCGTCGATCGAGCGGCCGTCGCCGTAGACGCGGACGGCGTAGTCGGCGGCGAGTCGCAGCTCATCGGCACCAAAGCCGAGGGCGGCGGCGGACTGGCGCAGGCCGTTGGCGGCGAGCCAGCGTTCGAAGGCATGGACGAAGCCTCCGGCGCGTTCCGTCTCGTCTCCGGCCAGACCGAAGAGCCGGGTGCCGAGCTGAGCGAAGCGGGACGTGGCGCGCCCGTGCGCGAGGAGGAAGCGGAAGTAGGCGGGAAAGATGGTCGCCAGACCGCGACCGTGGGCGAGCTCGGGCCGGACCCCGCTCATGGCGGGTTCGATGGAGTGCATGGGAAAGCCGCTGTCCGAGCGGCCGACGCCCTGCAGGCCGCCGAGGGCGAGGGTGGAGGCCCAGAGGAGATGGCCCCGGAGGGTCTCGTCCGCGGGCGCGGCCAGCTGCTTGGGGAGCGTCTCGAGCACGGTGGCGATGACCGCTTCGCAGTGGCGGTCGGCGAGGGGCGATGCCGCGTCGCCGAGGAGGTAGTTTTCAAAGACGTGGCTGAGGATGTCGGCCGCGCCGTCGGCGGTGACGGTGGCGGGAAGGGCGGTGGTGAAGCGCGGATTCAACCAAGAAGCGCGGGGTTTTAAGAAATCGTGGCCGAGGACGGATTTGCCGCGGGAGGCGCGATGGGAAATCACGCTGTAGGGGGTGACCTCGCTGGCGGTGGCGGCGGTGGTGGGCACGCAGGCGAGGGGGAGGGCGGTGGTGAACTGGCCGGCTTTGGCGCCGCCGAGGGTAAAGGGCCACACGTCGTCGGCGCCGGGCGTGGCGGCGAGCGCGGCGATGCCCTTGGCGGCGTCCATCGCGGAGCCGCCGCCGACGGCGACGACAAAATCGCAGGCGGCGGCGCGGAGCTCGGCGGTGGCGCGGTTGATGGTGAGGGCCTCGGGGTTTGGCTCGATGCCGGAGAAGTGGGTGGTCTTGACCCCTGCATCGGTCAGGAGCCGGAGCACCTGTTCGAGGTAACCTAGGCGGAGGACGGAGCCGGAGCCGGTGACGATGAAGGCGTGTTTGCCGAGGCTGGCGGCGGCCGCGGCGAAGGCGGGGCCTTGATCGGCGCCGAAGTAGAGGGCGGTGGGGAGGTGAAAGGCGAAGGAGTGCATGGTGTGTGGCTGGGGCCGGAGGAGTCTAGGGGAGGGAGCGCGGAAACGGGCGGGGCGCAAGCGAGCGGCGAGCGGGGTGGTGCGCGGTCGGCGGAGGCGGTGGTTTTTCGCGGAGGGGAGGTTCGGAACAAACAAGGCGTGAAATCCCGGCGGTCCCCGCGCACGCTCCGTGGCTTTCCCTCCAGATGAACGCGATGCCACCGTCCAGCTCCGCTCCGACCGACTGGGAGCTCGTGCGGCGTTTGTTCGGGCTGGCGTGGCGGTATCGGGCGAAGTGTGTGCAGGTGCTCCTGCTGCAGTGTGTGCTGCTGACGCTGGGGCTGGCGGGTTTGTCGCTCACGGGGCACGCGATCGACTACATCCGGCATGTGATGGAGGCGCGGGCGGCGGGGGGCGCGGAGCTCGCGGTGTTGGAGCTGCCGGGGCTGGAGCCGGTGACGCCCCGGTGGGAGCCGATCCGGGTGATCGCGGCGCTGGCGGGCTCGATCCTGCTGTTTGCGGTGGTGCGGGCGTGGTTGAACTATGCCTACACGATCGCGATCAACCGGCTGGTGCAGCGGCATCTGGTGGTGGATCTGCGGGCGGATCTGTACGCGAAGCTGCAGCGGCTGAGTTTTCGCTTCTTCGACGCGAACACGACGGGCTCGATCATCACCCGGGTGACGGGCGACGTGCAGCATGTGCGCATGTTTCTCGATCAGGTGCTGATCCAGAGCTTCATCATGGTGGTTTCGCTCACCGTTTACCTGATCTACATGGTCAACCTGAGCCCGGGCCTGACGCTGGCCTGCCTCGCGACCACGCCGGTGCTGGGGCTGGCCTCGATCGTATTTTCCCGTTGGATACAGCCGCGCTACGCGGCCAACCGCGTGCTGGTCGACCGGCTGGTGCAGCATTTCACCGAGTCGATCCAGGGGGTGCAGGTGATCAAGGCCTTCGGCCGGGAGGCGGAGGATCGGGCGGCCTTTGCGGAGCGCAACGACGAGGTGCTGCGTCAGCAGCAGGGCATCTTTTGGCGGATCAGCACCTTCTCGCCGGCGATCGGTTTTCTCACCCGGGTGAATCTGCTGGTGCTGCTCGGGTATGGGGGCTGGCTGGTGGTCGAGGGGCGGCTGCCGCTGGGGGCGGGCCTGGTGGTTTTCGCGGGCTTGCTGGAGCAGTTTTCGGGGCAGGTGAACCAGCTGGCGACGATCGTGAACAGCGTGCAGCAGTCGCTGGTGGCGTCGCGGCGGGTGTTTGAGATCCTCGACGCGCCGGTGGAGGTGCGGGACGGGCCGGACGCGAGGGGCTGCGGGGGGCTGCGGGGCGAGGTGAGTTTCGAGGGGGTATCCTTCGCCTACGGTGACCCGGCGGCGGGCGCGCCGCAGGTCCTGCACGAGATCGACCTGGGGGTGCCGGCCGGAGCCTGCGTGGCGATCCTGGGAGCGACGGGTGCGGGCAAGAGCGCGTTGATGAGTCTGGTGCCGCGCTTTTTCGATCCGCAGCGCGGGGTGGTGAAGATCGACGGGCTGGACGTGCGGCGCTACCGGGTGGACGAGCTGCGGCGCCGCATAGGGATCGTATTTCAGGAGAGTTTTCTGTTTTCGAACACGATCGCGGCCAATCTGGCCTTTGGTTGTCCGGAGGCGACGCGGGAGCAGATCGAGCGCGCGGCGCGGATCGCGCAGGCGCACGACTTTATCGCGGCCTTGCCCCAGGGCTACGACACGGTGCTGGGCGAGGGGGGTAACACCTTGTCGGGAGGTCAGCGGCAACGTCTGGCGCTGGCGCGGGCCTTGTTGCTCGAGCCGGTGATCTTGCTGCTCGACGATCCGACGGCGGCGATCGACGCGCGGACCGAGCACGAGATCTTCGCGGCGCTGGACAACGCGATCAAGAACCGCACGACCTTCATCGTGGCCCACCGGGTGAGCACGTTGCGCAGGGCGGATTTTATCCTCGTGCTGGAGAATGGGCGGATCGTGCAGCGTGGCACGCACGCGGAGTTGCTGCGCGCCGCGGGGCCATATCGGCGGGTGGCCGCATTGCAGCTGGTGGACGGGCGGGAGCTGGAGGAGACGGAGGGGATTTCCGCATGAGCGAGTCGCCTTTTCGCGCGGAATCGGCGGCGGCCTCCGGGCGCGCGGGCCCGGTGAAGGAGAGCCAAGGGCCCGGACCGGGGAGCACGCTCACCGTGGTGCAGCCTCCGGCCGACGGGGGTGACGAGGCGCCGCAGCGTCCCCTCGAATGGGGACTGATCCGCCGACTGCTGGGCTACACGCGGCCGCATGCGGCGCGGCGGAACTGGTTGATTTTTCTCACGCTGGCGCGGGCGGCGCAGCTGGCCGGGCTGACCTGGCTGTTTAGCGCCGCGATCGCGGGGCCGGTGAGCGAGGGGGATCGGGCGGGGCTGTGGTGGGCGGTGCTGGGCTATGGTCTGCTGGCGTTGCTGACGGAGGGGATGTTTCATTTCCGGATGCGCTTCGCGCAGGAGATGGGCGAGCAGGTGGTGCATCGGCTGCGGGCGGAGCTCTTCGCGAGCGTGCAGCGGCAACCGATGGTGTTTTTTCATCGCACCAAGCTCGGGCGGGTGCTCGGGCGGGTGACGTCCGACGTGGAGGCGCTGAGGGCGGGCATCCAGGAGGTGTTTTTCGTCTCGATCGTGCAACTCGGGGTGATGGTGGGCGCGGCGGTGGTGATGGTGTGGACGGACGCCGTGATGTTTCTCGTGGTGTTGGGGCTGGCGCCGGTGATCTGGCGGGTGAACCGGGTGTTTCGGGAGCGCTTGTCGCGGTATTCGCGGGCGACGCAGGAGAGTTTCAGCCGGGTGACGGCGACGCTGGCGGAGTCGGTGAACGGGATCCGGGTGACGCAGGGTTTCGTGCGGGAGGAGACAAACGCGGGGCTCTTCCGCCGCCTCCTGGCGGATCATTCGCGGCACAATTTGAATCTGGCGCGGGCTTCGGCGACGCTCAATCCGATCCTCGAGCTCAATAATCAGTTTTTCATCGCGGCCCTGTTGTTGCTCGGAGGCTGGCGGGTGCTGCAGGGCAGCATGGAGATCGGGGAGTTGATCACGTTCTTCTTTTTCGCGAACCAGTTTTTTCATCCGATCACGGTGCTGGGCGGGCAATACAACCAGGCGCTGGTGGCGATGGCGGGGGCGGAGCGGGTGTTTCGGCTGATCGATCGGGAGCCGGAGTGGATCGATGCGCCCGGTGTGGCGGACCTGCCGGATCC
>JBILUB010000427.1:0-2729 GCA_044371245.1 Opitutaceae bacterium | reverse complement strand
TAGGGTGGGGAGAGCGGGCGTGGAGTCACGTCCGGATGCGGGATTGCGCGGGAAGGGTCGCGGGGTTGTGGTGGCGCCCGTTTCCCCGCATGACGCTTATCGACCGGCATATTCTGCGCGAGTGGCTCGGCATCCTCGGATTGGTGCTCGCGGCCACGCTCGGGTTGCTGGTGATGCATGCGCTGTACGACGAGCTGGAGGATCTGCTGCGGCTGGGGGCGGGGACGGGGGAGGTGGTCAGCTACTGTCTGGTGAAGACGCCGGGATTTCTCGCGGCCTTGTTGCCGCTGTGTCTGTTGGTCTCGTTGCTGTATGCGCTGGGGCGGCTGCATCATGGAAACGAGATCACGGCGATGCGCGCGGCGGGGCTGAGTCTGGTGCGGATAACGCGTTCCGTCTGGGTGGTGGGTTTGTTTTTTTCCGCTTTGGTGTGGTGGCTGAATGCGACGGTGGTGCCGTGGTCGGTGGAGGAGTCGCGGCGGATTTGGGAAACCTTGCAGGTGAGGCAGGAGCTGGCGGGAAAGTCGCCGGACAAGGTGGCGGCGCGCGCGGCCTTGGCTTTTGAGAACGGGGTCGAGGGGCGCTTGTGGTTTATCAACCGATACAGCCAGTTTACGGGCCGAGCCTACGGAGTGACGATCAGCGAACGGGACGCGGCGGGTCGGGAGAAGACGCGCTGGCTGGCGCGGGAGGGCTGGCGGGATGAGCGGACGGGGGCCTGGACCTTGCGGGACGGGCGGGAGTTGAGTTTCGACCCGGAGTCGGGCGAGTTGCTGCGACCGGCGGCGTTTCGGGAGAAGACGATCCCGCGCTTCCGGGAGGACCCGGAGTTGATGCAGGTCTACGATGCGAAGCCGGAGAGTCTTTCACTTTTCGAGCTGCGGCGGGTGATCGCGCACCACCGGGAGACCGAGAGCCCGAAGCTGCGCGCCTATGAGCTGCGGCTGGCGAGTCTGCTCGCGGAGTCCTTGATGCCGCTGGTGATCATCGCGTTTGCGGTGCCGTTTGCGGTGGCGGGGGTGAGGGTGAATCCGGCGGTGGGTGTGTCCAAGGCGCTGGGCTTGTTCGTGGTCTATTTCATCGCGTTGCGGCTGGGGCTGGTGTTCGGGGGGCGGGGAGCGCTTTCTCCGGCCTTGGCCGCCTTGTTCCCGCACGCGGCCTTGCTGGCGGCCGGGGTCTGGGCGTGGGGTCGGGCGCGCTAGGGGCCGGGCGGGGCCGCGGCGGGTGTACGGGCGGGCCCGAGGGTGTCGCGCCCGAGAGCGTAGGCGCTGTGGTCGTTATGCACTCCGGGATGCGGTCGGTCTTGTTTGTAGATCTGCAGGATGCGGGCGTGCTCCGCGTCGCTGGTGGGGAAGATGCGCGGGGGCTCGCCGGGAAGGAACAAGCCGGTGTAGGAGCGATGGCGGTCGACGAGGCGGCGGATGACGAGCACGACGGCCAAGGGTGCACGGCACCGACGGAAACGCGAATGTTGACGGGGGCGAGGGCGCTCGGGTGTCCTAGACGGCTTCGTCCTTCAACCACTTCCCTCCGCCGTCCGGTCCCGCCGCCATGCTCGATCCCAAGCTCCTCCGCGAATCGCCCGATCTCGTCCGCGCCGCCATCGCGAAAAAACATCTCGATGTGGATCTCGATGCCGTGCTCACGCTCGACGCCGAATGGCGCTCGCGACTGAGCGAGGTGGAGGCGCTGCGCGCCACGCAAAAGGCGGCCAACACCGAGATGGCGAGATTGCCGAAGGGCTCGCCGGAGTTTGTCGCGAAGGTGCAGGAGATGAAGGCGGTCTCGGCGGAGGTGAAGGCCCGCGAGGTCGGCCTGGGTGAGATCGAGGCCCGGCACCGCGCCGCGATGCTTTCGCTGCCGAATCTGCCGCATGAGAGCGTGCCCGAGGGACGCACGGCCGAGGAGAACCGCACCCACGCCACCTGGGGCTCGACCGAGGCGGCGTCGGTCTGCGCGAAGCCCCACTGGGAGATCCCCGGTTTCGAGCGGATCATCGATTTCGGTCGCGGCTCCAAGGTCACGGGCGCGGGTTTCCCCTTCTACGTCGGCGACGGTGCAAGGATCGTGCGCGCGTTGCTACAGTTCTTTTTGGACGAGGCGGTCGGCGCGGGTTACGTGGAGGTGGCTCCGCCCATTTTTGTAAATGCGGCCAGCGCGACCGCGACCGGGCAGCTGCCGGACAAGGAAGGGCAGATGTACGAGGCGGCGGCGGACGGTTTTTACGCCGTGCCGACGGCGGAGGTGCCGTTGACCAACTTTTTCCGGGACGAGATCCTGGAGGAGTCGGCGCTGCCGGTGAAGCGGGCCGCCTACACCCCTTGTTTCCGCCGCGAGGCCGGGAGCTACGGCAAGGATGTGCGCGGGCTGAACCGGCTGCACCAGTTTGACAAGGTGGAGCTGCTCAAATGGGTCCACCCGGGGAGGAGTTACGACGAGCTGGAGCTGCTTCGCGGCGACGCGGAGAACCTGCTGCGCAAGCTGGAGCTGCCCTACCGCGTGCTCCTGATGTGCGGCGGGGATCTCGGTTTCTCGCAAACGAAGAAGTACGATCTGGAGGTTTGGGCGGCCGGGCAAAAGCGCTGGCTGGAGGTGTCCAGCTGTTCGAATTTCGAGAGTTTCCAGGCCCGGCGGGCGCAGATTCGTTTCCGCAACGCCGACGGAAAACCGGAGCTGGTGCATACGCTCAACGGCTCCGGGCTGGCGGTGCCCCGGGTGCTGGCGGCGCT
>JBILUB010000425.1:0-2748 GCA_044371245.1 Opitutaceae bacterium | reverse complement strand
ACGCCGCCAGGCGGTGAACTCGCCCCGCCCCGCCCCGCCCTCCGCGATCGCGAAACCCTCGATGGTGGCCGAAAGCACGAGCGGATTCAGACGCAGGGTCTCGATCCGAACCTCACGACCGAGGACCGCGCCCAGACGCTGCTCCGCCTGGGACTTCACCAACGGCGGCAGACCGAAAAAGCCGAAGAGAACGAGCAGCAAGAGCAGCGCCCCGGCGATCAAGAGGCCGCGACATCTCCGCCATAAAGAGGGCTGCGCCCCCCGCGCTGCGCGTAATTCCTGAAGCGTGGGGGCCTTGTCGAACGGGGATGACGAACTGCTCATCCGCACAAGCAGGCTTATCCGCCTCCCGCCGGCAAGCCGCGCCGACATCCCGCTTGCGGCCGGCTCACCCGCGTTTCTTCAGACCGTCGAGCAAGCCGAGCACCTGCGCGCCATGATCCTTCGTGTCGACCCGCTCCGCCAGCGCCAGCACCGTGCCTTCGCGATCGAGCACGAACACCGCCCGCGCCGGACCCTGGTAGCTTTTCCCGTACATCGATTTCTCCACGATCGCCTCCGCCGCGTGGGCGAAATGATCGTCCGGGTCGCTGACCAGCAGGTACGAGATCGACTTTTTCACCGCGTATTTGCGATGCGATGCACAGCTGTCGCGCGAGACCGCCACCAGATTAAATCCCCGCCTCGCCACCTCGTCGGCGTGAGCCGCCAGCGATTCATTCTGTCGATCGCAAGAGGGAGTGTTATTTTTCATGTAGACGGAAACCACCGTCGGCCGCGTCAACAAATCGCCCAGCGTGACCCGTTCCTCCACGCCGTCGCGTACGACCAGGAGCGGGACCGTCACATCAAGTTTCTCTCCGCGCTGTTTCATGATCGACGAAAGAGCGCGTGGCGATCCGGTCGTCAAAGCGCGAAGCATGTTTTTAGCGACCCGCCGGGGAGCGGAATCAAAAGGGAAAGCCGATGGAAAAATGCAGGGTGCCCGCCGGATCTCGCTCCCGCCTCCGCAAGTTCCAGGCCTGTTCCAACCGCAAGGGCCCTATCGGCGATTGATAACGAATTCCCAGGCCCAAGGAGCTCAACACCTCATCGCCCGGCCAGTCCTCCAGCCGGGCCGCCACGCCCGCGAGATCGTTGAAAATCACCCCCGTCCATCGTCCGGTGATCAACTGCTCAAACTCGAGATTCACCAACCAGGTCGACCGGGCGCCCGTCAGTCGTCCGCTCCCATCACGCGGGGCCGCCTCCCCCTCGCCGTAGCCCCGGATCGAGCTTTCACCACCCGGAAAAAACAGTCGATTGACCGGCACCTCGCCGTCCGCACCGGCGATCAAGCCTTGCGAGATACCCAGGTGCCACCAGCGCTCCGTACCCCAGGGTCGGTGCCAGGACCAGTCGGCCTCGACTCGTTGATAGCGCGCCTCTCCTCCGAGTTCCGGCAGAGCCGTCTCCGTCCGCACAGACCACCGCCCTCCCGCCCGCGGCCGCAGCGGATTGTCCCGACGATCCCGCGTCAGTCCCAGATTCAGCGCGGTCACCGTGGTCTCCGTCAGACCGACATCCACCACGCCTTGGTCCACTTCGTCCGCCCTCAGCACCTCATAGCTCAGACCGGCTGCCCCGCGTGCATCCCACCGGCTCAGTTCACGGGCGACTTCGAGACCCGCACCGTACTCCAAACGCACGAACGCGGGCTCCTCTCGCCTCAGTCCGAAGATCCGCCCCGCACCTTCCACCGTGCCCGAGAAGAGCGTGGGCACGACATAACGATACTCGCCGCGAGACGCCTTGAAGGACTGCCCCAGCTCGATCTGATCGCGGTGCGCCAATCCCCACAGATTCGTCCGGCTGAGCTCCACCGCCCCCCGCAATTGCTCGTAGCTGCCGTAGCCGGCCGACCAGGCCCCTTTCCACGGCGCCTCCTCCCTCATGGAGAAAACCACCGCCCGCTCCCCTTCTTCATCCCCCCCCGCCGCCGGTCCCGCCTCGACCCGCCGGTACACGCCCAGGCGAGCCAGCCGCAGACGCGCCGCGTCCACCTCCGAGGGATCCCATGGTTCGCCCGTCTCCAGGCCCGCGCGCTCCCGCAACAAGCTCCGCTCGGTCACGCCCTCGTCCTCGAAGCGGATTTCACCGATCCGCCAGGCCCGGCCGGCCTCCACCTGGGCGATCAGATCCACCGCCCGCACCCCGTCCTCCGTCCCTCCCGGCTCGGCCGTCCAGGCCACCCGGACCTCGGCGTATCCGGCGCGATGATACGCCCTTCGCGTTTTCTGTTCGATGTCCAGGGCGAGCGAGCGGGTCCAGACGGCCCCCCCCAGCTCCGCGAGCTCGCCACCCAGCCACGGTGCATCATCGAGGCGGTCCGCCCGCCATGAACGTACCCTCCAGACCGGCCCTTCTTCGACCAGCACACGCAGATGCACCGCGCCCGTTTCGGCTTCGGGACCCTCCGCCACCACCTCCACCCTCGCTTCCTGGTACCCCCTGGCACGCAGTACCTCGCGGAGTTGCCCCGCCGAGAGTCTGGCCCGCTCTTCCGACCAAGCCCGCGCCCGATCGGGGGTAAAGAGGCCTGTATCCGGGCGGAAGATCGTTTCCACCTCCTTGGCGGACCAGACCGTCAAGCCCTCGAAGGTCACTGATTCCACCACCGCTCGTAGCCCCGGCCTAGCCACCAGGCGCAGGTCGGTGGCCAGGAGTGGCCGAGGCAGCGGCCGACTCAGTTCGGTGTCCAACACCGCG
>JBILUB010000423.1:0-2759 GCA_044371245.1 Opitutaceae bacterium | reverse complement strand
TTATGCCGCCCAACAACATCTGGGCCCAAATCCTTATTTTGTGGGGGGGGGGGGGGATGAAGAGCGTGGTGATCATCACGTTTCTGATCTGCTTTTTTCCGATGGTGGTGAACACCACGCAGGGCCTGGTCTCGACCGACGCCAATCTCGTGGATTTTTTTCGGATGTGTAACGCGACCCGCCGTCAGGAGATTCTGTGGCTGCGGGTGCCGGCGGCTTTGCCCTATTTTTTCACGGGTTTGCGGATCGCGGCGACTCTGGCGCCGATCGGCGCAATCGTCGGAGATCTCTATGCGGGCAATGCGGCCGGGGGGCAGGGTGGGCTGGGGTTCCTGACGATCGTCTACAGTTCCCAGTTCCAGATGGCGGCGCTGTTTTCGACGGCGTTGGTGAGTTGCGCGTTGGGTTTTGTTTTTGTGGGGGTGGTGATCTCGCTGAGTTGGTGGTCGCTGCATCGCTGGCACGACAGTTATCGCGGGGACGCCTGACAGCCCGGACGCCGGTCGGGGTAGCTTTCGGCTGGCGGGGCGAGGGTGCGTGGGGTCGCATGGGTGGGTGAAGATCTATCAGGCAGTGACCGCCGAGCCACCGCAGGGGCTGGTGGAGCCGGCGGCAGTGACTGGAAGAAGGTTTTTTCGCGAACCGGGAAAGCCACCGGGCGGGCGTGGTTGGCGGGTGGTGGGGGGAGGCCGGGAGAGTTTGGCCGCGGGGAGCTACGCGCAGAGGCGGGAATTTCCGTATTGGGAAGTCGAATACGTCGAGGGGGGGCGCGGCCAGGCGGAGATCGGTGGTCGCCGGGAGGCCCTGGCCGCGGGCCTGGCGTATGCGGTCGCCCCCGACATGCGACGCGGACGGCGGAGCGACGTTCGACGGCCTTTGCGAAGGTACTACCTCTGGTTGGAGGGACCGGGTGCGGCTGCTCTACTCAAGGAGGCGGGTCTGGCGGAGGGGCGGGCGAGAGTCGTAGAGGCCCCAGGGGAGGCGCGCGAAGCGTTCGAATGGATATTACGGGAAGGCCTGCGGGCGGGGGAGCAGGCGGAGAGAGCCCTCGGGTACCTAACCCATCTGCTGTTGATCAAACTACGGGCCGGGCGAGAGCCGGCCGGCGGAGGGGACATGGCCTCAGGAACGGGCCAGGAGAAGGGTGCGGGTGCGACGGCGCGAAGGGGATTCGAGCGGTGTCGGGATTTGATCGACGCGGAGGCCGCTCGATTCCGGGGAACGGTGGAGATCGCGGCGGCGGCGGGCGTGCGGTCGGAGACGCTTTGTCGATGGTTTAAGCGTTTTCTTGGCTGCACGCCGGGTGACTATCTGCGGGCGCGGCGGGTGCGGCTGGCGGCGGAGCGGCTAAGGGAGCCCGGGGCGCGGGTGAAGGAGGTGGCGGCGGCGCTGGGCTTCGCGGACGCGTTTCACTTCTCGCGGGTGTTTCGCACCGAGATGGGCGTGTCGCCGCGGGAGTGGCGGGCGGGGGGCGAGGACCAGCAGGGGTAGCACCGGACAGGGCCGGAGCGAATCGCTGGCGGTATTTCGGTCTGCCGCGCTGCTGGTGGATTTCCGCCTAGGCCCGGCGCTTCTTTCCGGCCGAGTGCTTTCTCGCAGGTTTCGCACTGCCTGGTTGGTCGCCCTGATGGCGATCCGCCTTGTTGCTTAGATGGCGAAGCGAGCGGTTGATCTCGTCGAACACGGTGCGGGAGATCTCCTGAAGCTCGGCGGGTATGTTGCGGAGGTAGCGACGGTCGCCACGGACGTGGGCGCGGATGGCTTCATACCAAGGGCGGCGGCGCTGGTCTTCGCCGGTTTCGCGGAGCAGGGCGAGCAGTTGTTCGCCGAAGCCCAGGTGGATGAGGACGGCGGTGCCGCGCATCCAGTCGTCGTTGGTGTTGGCCGGGAATGCGCTGGTTTGGGCAAGGGCGGTGAAGGCGCGTTTGAGGTGATCGGTGGCGATGCCCCAGTTGGCGTCGTGCGCGGCGAACAGCGCGGCCTGGAGCGCGAGGCTGTCGGCATAGTCGGTCGGGCTGGCGGCGAGGATTTCGTCGAAGAGTTGGCGGGCCTCGGCGCGGCGGCTCAGGTGGTCGCGCAAGAGAAAGACGAGGTTGGCTTTTGGGCAGAGGGTGTCGTCGGGCTTGGTCGCGATGGCGCGGCGATAAGCCTCCTCGGCGGCGGAAAATTTGCCGAGGTAGTCGAAGAGCAAGTTGCCGAGGGTGTTCCAGAGCGATGCGTCGTCGGGACGGTGCTCCACGGCGCGGCGGTAGGCGGTTTCGGCTTCTTCGGGCTTGTCGAGATGATCGCGGAGAAGTCGGCCTAGATCGCGCCACATGAACGCGTCGGATAGGTTGATTTCCAGTGCGCGACGGTAGGCTTTTTCGGCGTCGCGGTAACGGTGCAGGTCGAAGTGAAGCAGTCTGGCGAGGTTCTCGAAGGGAAGCGGATTTTTGGGCGCTAGGCGGATGGCTGTTCGGTAGCAGGTTTCCGCTTCGTCGGGACGCTTGTGATGCTCAAGTTGGAGGAGCCCCAGGTTTAGCCAACTCGCCCAGGATTTCTCGTTTAATTCGAGGGCTTTTCGATAGCAGCACTCGGCCTCGGCGAAATTTTGGTAATATGCCTCGTGAAAGCGACCTAGGCAGTGCCAGTAAAAAAAACTAGTAGGTGCCAGTTCTACGGCCCGATTGAGCAAGGGCTCGGCCTCCATCCCGCGCTCTAGTTTTTCATGCAACAAAACTCCGAGGCGATTGAGCGCCTCATGACTATCGGGATCGAGC
>JBILUB010000421.1:0-2769 GCA_044371245.1 Opitutaceae bacterium | reverse complement strand
CGCGCGCTTCTGTTTCCTAGTGGTGTTGCTGCCGATCTGGTGTGCCGCGGGCGAGCCGCGGCCCGCGCCGCTCCTGGGCGGGCCGGAGGTGGCGAAGGTCGATTGGAACACGCGCGCGCTGGTGGCGAGTGATCTGGATGGCGACGGGAAGACCGATCTGGCCGTGATCAACAATGACCGGGCGGCGATCGATTTGTTGTATCAGCGGGAGGCGGGTGCGCTGGTGGAGGAGGTGTTGCCCCGGCGTCGCGAGCGGTGGTCGCCAGTATTGGAGGATGCGAGGTTTCGTCGCGACACCTTGATCGTGGGGCAGGCGCTTTTTGATTTGGTGGCGGGAGATTTCGACGGCGATGGGCGGATGGATTTCGCCGCGACGGGGGAGCCGGCGCCCGTGGTCCTGCGTCTGGCCCGGGAGAATGGGCGGTGGGAGGAGCGGGTGCTCTCGACGGCGCCCGAGCCGGTGAGGTTTATCGGGGGGCTGGTGGCGGCCGATGTGGATGGGGATGGGCGGACCGATTTGGTGCAGCTCGGGCAGAAGGAGCTGGCGGTGTTTTTGCAACGGGAAGGGGGTGGGGGGCTGGTTTTGGACGAGAAGCTGACCCTGTCGGATGACGACGCGTATGGGCTCGGTTTGGAGGATGTGGACGGGGATGGGCGGCTCGATCTGCTGCATCTGGTCTCGGGGCACCGGGAGGCTTTGCGGGTGCGGCGGCAGTTGGCGGCGGGCAAATTCGGGCCGGAGCAGACCTTTGCCTTGAGGACGCCGCGCAGTCCTTTGGTGCGGGTGAGGGAAGGGGCGGACGCGGGGCGGGAGCGGGAGCCGCTTTTCGCGAGCGCGCTGGGTGGGAGCGGGCAGGTGGAGTTTACGCGGCTGGGGGTGGCGGCGCCGGACGATGTGTGGCGGGGGATGGCGCCGAGTGTCTTCGCGCCGCTCGCGGGGGTGCGGAGCACGGCGCTCTACGCGAGCGGAGATTGGAATGGAGACGGGGGGAGTGATCTGGCCGTCGCCTTTGCGGAGAGCGCGCAGGTGTGGCTGTACGTGCGGCAGGCGGACGGGGCTTTCGGTTTGCCGAGACGGGTCTCGTCGGTGACGGACGCGCGGGCGCTGGGGGCGGTGACCTGGGGGGAGGGGGAGCGGCCGGAGATACTGGTTTTGAGTGGCAAGGAGAACGTGCTGGCGGCGCTCGCCCTGGGGGACGAGGGGGTGGTGGCGCCGCCGCGGACTTTGCCGATCCCGGGGCGTTTGATCACCTTTGCCACGGGGCGATTGGAGACGGGTGGCGCGGGCTTGGCGGTGGTGAGCGAGGAGGGCGGCGAACGTCGTCTCACGCTTTGGGAGCGGGGTGGGAGCGGGGAGCTGCGGCGCGGGGCGTCGGTGGCGTTGGCGGGGCTGCGGGCGGATCCGCGGTCCGTTTTCTGGCATGATCTCAATCAGGATGGGCGGGCGGATTTCCTGCTGGCGGTGCCGGCGCTGGGGGTGCGGGTGTATTTGACCGGCGAGGATGGGGCGTTGGTGGACGCGGCCAGCGGTCCGCTGTTTCGGCCGGGTCTTTTGGGGCGGCCGGAAGCGGCGGCGGGAGTCTTGTCGGCCGAGGACGTGGACGGGGATGGGCGGGAGGAGTTGTTGATCGCGGCCGAGAATTTTTTGCGGGCGCTGCGGCTGGGGTCCGAGGGGAGTCTGGAGACGGTGGCCCAGTTCGAGGCGGAGTCGACGGGGGCGGAGATCACGACGGGTTTCGTGTTGGGTGAGCGGCCGGGGCAGGAAGGGCCGCGGGTGATCCTGCATGATCGGCGGGCGCAGGAGCTGCATCTGCTCAGGCCGGGGAGCGGGGGTTTGGCGGCGGAGACGCTGGCCTCGCGGGAGGTGCCACGGCTGGAGGTGACGGGCACCTTGCGCTTGGCTGGACCGGGGGGCAGGCGGGAGTTGTTTTGGCTGGGGAAGGACCGCTTCTGGTGGATGCCGGAGGGGGGCGCGGGCCGGGTGGCGGTGAGCGAGGGTGCCTACGTGAGCGAGGTGCCGGAGCTGCGGCATCAGTATGTCACGGCGGGGGACTTGGATGGCGACGGTGTGTCCGAGCTGGTGGCGGTGGACTTGACCGCGAACTCGGTGGAGGTGCTGGGGCGCGAGAGCGAGGGCGCGTGGCGGAGCCTGCTGCATTTCCGGGTTTTCGAGCGGGACCCGCACCATGCGGGGGGGCGCTCGGGGGCGGAGCCGCGGGAGGCGCGGGTCGTGGACGTGACCGGGGACGGGCGGCCGGACCTGGTCCTGCTGGTCCACGACCGGATCCTCGTGTATCCGCAGGAGTGATACGGTGGGCGCCCGGGCGGGGCGCGGGCCTCAGGCGGTCCGGCGGGTGGCGAGGCGGGCGTGGGCGCGGCGGAGGGCCTCGGCGATGACGGGGGTGCGGACGGGTTTGCTGGTGTAGTCGTCCATGCCGGCTTCGAGGCATTGCTCGCGGTCGCCTTCGAGGGCGTTGGCGGTCATGGCGATGATCCAGGGGCGGCGCTCGACGGGGTACTCGGTGCGGAGGCGGCGGGCGCATTCGAGGCCGTCCATGACGGGCATCTGCACGTCGAGGAAGATTACGTCGTAGGTGTCGCGGGCGACGGCGGCGAGGGCTTCGGCGCCGTTGAGGGCGTAGGCGGGGGAGTAGCCGAGTTTCTGGAGGAGGAGGCTGGCGACGCGTTGGTTTACGGGGTTGTCCTCGACGAGGAGGAGGCGGAGGGGGTAGCGGAGGGCGTGGGAGGGGTCGAGGGCGGCGGGGGGCT
>JBILUB010000056.1:0-10286 GCA_044371245.1 Opitutaceae bacterium | reverse complement strand
GACGGTGTTTTCGGGGCCGGGGGCGGAGCAGGTCATGGGATTTTGAATACGGGTGGGGCCGGTGATGGGGTCGCTCAAACGCCGAGGCCGGGGGCGGGGCCGCGGCCGGCGAGGGGGCCGGGGGCCGAGCCGCCGACCAGGCGGCGGATGCTCTCCAGGTTCTCGCGCACGAGGGCGCCCATCGATTCGCAGGCGAGGTACTCGGGGCGGCCGTAGTGCTCGGCCAGGGCCTCGCGCAGCTCGCGCACGTGGGCGGGCGGGGCGAGGGGCTCGGAGGCCATGGCGTGGAGCAGGTGCGCGAGGCGCTCCTCGATGATCGCGGCGCGTTGCAGGATGAGGACCTGCTCCTCGCGTTGATACTGGCGGGCGGTTTCGATGCGGAGGTGTTTGGCGCAGAAGAGGGCGAGGGGGGTGTTGTCCTTAAAAAACTGGGGGCGGTAGAGATTTAGCCGGCCCTCGTAGCTCTGCTGATCAAAGTCCATCGCGCGCACGCGGACCTGGGCGCCTTCGAAGTCGGGGGTGATGACGACGACAAAGTTGTAGGCGCGCATGTCGCCTAGGAGGCGGATGAAGCAGCGTTCGTTGAATTTGACCAATTCCTTGGCGAGGCGGACGCCGCGCACCTCGGGGTTGTGCAGCCAGCGGTCGATGAATTCGTTGCCGGGGATGCCGGCGATGTGCTCCTCGATGAGGGTGGCGCCGCAGGTGAGGTAGTTGAGCCGGTTGGGCGAGAGGAGGTGTTCGAGCTCGAGGCCGTAGATGCGGGAGGCGTCGGCGCGCTTGATGTAGAAGTGGTCGGGGTTGTCGTTGTAGGCGTTGACGATGCGCACGCGGAAGGGCGCGGAGTTGCCGAAGGCGCAGTAGTCGATGCGGTCGATGTAGAGGTGCTGCATGACCGAGAGGTCCCCGTCGACGCGCAGGATGGCGTAGACGCGTTTGAGGTCCTCGTGCAGGGCCTGCATGTCGAGGCGGTCGTAGAAAACGCTTTCCCAGAGGGTGGGTTTGCCGAGCCGGTCGGAGAGGGGCACGGAGTCGGCGAAGCGGCGGAGGCGCTCGTAGGTGACGGGCAGGTCGCGTTCGCGGCGGGTGCGGCGGAGGTAGGCGCGCAGGGGGTCCCCGATGGCGAAGGCGGGCTTCTTCATCTGCTGGCGCGGGGCGTCGGGCGCTTCGCGTTCTTCGTGCATGGGCGGCGGGGGAGCGGATCAGGGTCGTGGATCCGGGGCCGGCTGGCAATGCCGGGGGCCGGATGGGGTGCGCATAGGGGTTGGAATCGGCGGAAGAGCGCGTTTAATGCCGCGCACACCGCTCCATCATGACGCCCATCCGCCGCCTCGCCTTTGTTGTCAACGAGCAGAAACCGGGGGCCTGCGAGCTGGCGGCCGATCTGGAGTCGCTGGCCGCGGCGCAGGGGGTGGCGACGATCACGACGCGCGATTTCCCCACGCCGCGGGAGTTTTTTCGCGGGGTGGACGCGTGTTGCGTGATCGGCGGGGACGGCACCCTGCTGGGGGCGGCACCGGCGGCGGCGGCGGCGGGCATCCCGCTGATCGGGGTGAATCGGGGCACGCTGGGTTTTTTGACTCCCTTCAGCGTCGACGAAGTGCGGGATTGTTTGCCGACCTTGCTGGCGGGAGATTTTCGCACGACGGAGCGCGCGTTGATCGAGTGTCGGGTGGGGGATGAGCCGCCGGTCTGCGCGCTCAACGACATTTTGATCAAGGATGCGGCCAATTCCCGGCTGGTACGGCTGGAGGTGCTGGCGGATGGGGAGTTGGTGACCGACTATCTGTGCGATGGTTTGATTTTCAGCACGGCGACGGGGTCCACCGCCTACAATCTCTCGGCGGGCGGGCCCTTGATCCATCCGGGCGCGGAGGTGTTGGCGATGACGCCGATCTGCCCACACACCCTGAGCAACCGCGCGATCATTTTTCGGGCCGGGGTACGGCTGCGGGTACGGGAGCTTTCGGGCGGGGGCGTGGCGGTGTCCGCCGACGGCCGGGCCTTGCCGGCTCCGGTGCAGGGGGCGAGTCTGAGCATCGGCATGGCGGCGGATCGGCTGCGCTTGATCGAGCGACGGGACCACAGCCATTTTTCCATCGTGCGCGCGAAGCTGAAGTGGAGTGGGGCGGCGGCGGAGCGGCGCTGAGCCAGACACGGCCTAGAGGTCTTCGTCCGGCACGGCGGGGAGGAGGCCGGCCGAGGGATCATGCTCCACGCGGGCGAGCCAGGCGCGCATGAGGGGATCCTGGCCGGCGAGGTCGAGGGGAAAGGGCGCGGCCAGCAGATCGATGACGCGCAGGCGGCCCTCCGGGTCGCGGACGAGATTTTTCGCGTGGGTGTCGGCGATGAACCACGGGTGGCCAGCGACAAAGACGAGGCGGGGATGATCGCGATGCGCGCGCAGGAAACGGGAGGGTATGGGGATCAGCCCCGGAGGGAGCAGGGAGCTGACGTCCGCGCCCTCGGGCAGGCGTTCGCCGAGGAGCTGTTTGGCGATCAGGACGCCTTCCGGGGTGACGCCGACGACCTCGGTGGGCATGCCGCCGAGGGCGAGGATGAGGGAGAGTTTTTCCAGGAGGTCACGGTAGGCGCCGAGGCAGGCTTCGGCCTCGATGGCGGGGCGGTCGAGGCCGTCGGCGGAGGGAGCGGGGCGAAAGTGGAAGGTGCCTCCGATGCGGCCTTCCTCGCGCGGGAGGTAGAATTTGTAGATGCTGCCGTCGTGGACGGACTGGAAGGCGCTGGCTTCGACGCCGCTGCCGATGCGGTGGAGGCGCGGGCTGCCTTCGCCCATGGGGTCGTCGTGTTCTTCTCCAGGAAAGCCGAAGGCTTCGAGGGGGATGAGAGGAAGGGTGCGGCGAAAGGCGCGGGCGGCCTGGTCGAGCTCTCCCCAGGGCCCTTCGGCCGAGGAGAAGAGGCTCAGCTGGTCTTCTTCCCAGAGGGCGAGATCATCGTCTGGATCCGTGCCGATGCCGACTTTCGCCGCTGCCGCGCTGAAGCGAGCGAACGCTTCCAGTCGTCGCTCGTGATCGTGTTGAAGAGCGGCCTGGATGTCGGGGCCGGGGAGGCGGTCGCCTTGGAGGACGGTCGCTTGTCCGGTGAAGGGGTCTTGCATGGATCGGCGGTCACGGCTCGGGAGAGGGATGGGTCTGACAAGGGGCTGACGGTGGGACGGGCAGGCGGCCGGACAAGGTCAACTTGCCCCGCTTGTTCGCAAGTTGCTCACCGGTTTTCGTGCTTCGCGGCGCGGCGGCTCAGAGGAGGCTCCAGAGCCAGCCGGCCGCGCCTGCGCCGGCGATGACGGCGATGAGATTGGCGCGAAAGCGGTGGAGCGCGATGAAGGCGCTGACGCTGATGCAGATGGCGAACCAGTCCCAGGTCCCGGCGCCTTCCCCCGCGGCGCCGGGCGTGGCGGGGCGCCAGACTTGCCAGGCAAACCAGACCGCGAGGTTGAGGACCACGCCGACGACGGCGGCGGTGACGGCGGTGAGGGTGGCGCCGAGGACCGCGTGGCCGCGCAGGCGCTCGATGTGGGGTGCGCCAAGAAAGATCCAGAGGAAGCAGGGGACGAAGGTAACCCAGGTGGTGAGGGCCGAGCCCAGAGTCGCCGCCGCCAGCGGGGTGAGCGCGCCATCGGGGTGATGCCACGCGCCGAGGAAGCCGACGAATTGCAGCACCATGATGAGCGGCCCCGGGGTGGTCTCGGCGAGGGCGAGGCCGGCGAGCATCTGGGGGCCGCTGAGCCAGCCGTGCACCTCGACGGCTTGCTGGGCGACGTAAGGGAGAACGGCGTAGGCGCCGCCGAAGGTGACCATCGCCGCCTGGCTGAAGAAGCGCCCTTGGGCGACGAGGGTGGAGTCGGCGCCGAAAATCATGCCGGCGGCGATGATCGGGCCGAGCCAGAGGGTGCCGCAGACGGCGAGGACACGCAGGGCGCGGCCCCAGCCGGGAGGGGCGCCGGCGCGCTCGGCCTGGTCGTCGACCACGGCGCGCGCAGCGGGGTCGTCCGGAGCGACGGTTCGGGGCGCGGCGCCGGGAAAGGCCGCGGGCGACAGGCGGTGGCCGAGGTAGCCGAGCAGGGCGGCGGCGGCGATGATCCAGGGGAAGCCGATCCCGGCGAAAAAGATCGCGACGAAGGCGAGCAGCGCGAGCGACCGGAGTGCCGGGGTGCGAAGGGCCTTGGCGGCGAGACGAGGCACGGCGGCGGCGACCACCGCGACGACGGCGGGCTTGAGGCCGGCAAACACCGCCGCGAGCCAGGGTAGGTCACCGTGCGCCACGTAGAGGTAACTGAGCCCCCAAAGCAAAAACGCCGAGGGCAGCACGAAGAGGGTGCCGGCGGCGATCCCGCCCCACGTGCGGTGGAGCAGCCAGCCGCAGTAGGTCGCGAGTTGTTGCGCTTCCGGGCCGGGGAGCAGCATGCAGTAGTTGAGGGCGTGGAGAAAGCGCTCCTGGCCGATCCAGCGTTTTCGCTCCACCAGTTCGTGTTGCATGATCGCGATCTGACCGGCCGGACCGCCAAAGCTGATCAGGCCGAGTTTGAACCAAAAGCGGAGGGCCTCCCGGAAGCTCGGACGAGGGGCGGGCGGGTGGGGCGGCGGGGTCTCCGGGCCGGCCGGTGCGGTCTCACGCGAGGCGGGGCGGGCGGGCATGGGGAAGGACGCTGGGCGGTGAGCGCCCGGGAGCAAGGCGTGCGGGAGAATGTAACCTTGGCCGGAGCGGTGGCCGGGTCGGGCTCGCGCCCGGCATCGGGCGGCTCAGGGGCGCGAGAGTTGGTAGAGCGCGTAGCCGGCGAACACGTTTGGCCGGAGGGTGGAGGGGGTTTTCCAGTCGCCGCGGAGGTGGGCGCGTCTCAACACGCGGTAGCCGGCGGCGAGGCAGAACGCTTCGAAGTCGGCGATGGTGGCGGGATTGGCCGGTCGGCTTTCGTGCCAGGGGGTCGGGTACACGGGGTTCTGGGGCTTGCGGCCGCGCAGGAGGGCGGCGGCCCGGTTTTTCCAGTAGCCGTGGTTGGCAAAGCCGACGGTGACGGCGCGTCCGACCCGCAGGGCCTCGGCGATGACCGCGGCCGGGTCCGGCACCTCCTCGAGGGTGCGGGAGCAGATGACGTGGTCGAAGTGTCTGTCGGGGAGGGCGCGCATGTAGCCGAGCATGTCGCCCTGGTAGGCGGCGAGTCCGCGGCGGACGCAGGCGGTGATTTTTTGAAAATCAAGGTCGACGCCGAAGGCCCGGATCCGGCGGGTCTGGGCGAGGTATTCGAGGAGCACACCGCGGCCGCAGCCCAGGTCGAGCACGCGCGCGCCGGGCTCGATCCAGTCGGCGAGGATCTGCATGTCGACGGTGCGCTTGGCGACGGGGGCGGACATCGTTGGGTCTTGGGCGGGGGGAGCGGGGCGCGAGGGCGCGGCCTCATGGGATGGGGCGCGGCGGGGACGGTGGCAAGGCGCGGGCGCGGATCCGGCGGCGGGTGAAAAAGGGGCGCGGGCGAGGCCGGAGCTTGCGGGCGGGCACGGGGTTTTTTGGGGTGGTGGCGACTCCCCCGATTTTCCCGCGCTCCGACTCCGCCATCCTCCTTCCATGACCATCGAATCCGCCCTCGAACTTGTCCGCTCGCAGCTGCAGCGCATGAATGCGCTCTACGGTCGGGAGGTGTTTGATGAATGGGCCTTGCTCGGTCTGCACGCGAGCGGGGTGGCGCGGGTCCTGGGCTACGCGGGGCCGCGGGCGGCGAGCTTCGCGGATCGGGTGGGGGAAGATGCGGCCGCGCTGCGGGCGGCGGAGGCGCTGCGGGAGTACCACCCGGGGGATTTCGAGTTTGTGCACGAGGAGGCGGGCGAGGGCCTCGATGTTTTTCTGCGCGCGGGCCCGGCCGTCTACCTGGTGTGCAACCACACCGGGAAGGCGATGGCGGAGATCCGTCGTGAGGCGCGTTGGCGGCAGGCCCAGGTGGCGTGGTTCGATCTGGCGGAGCGGTTTCGCGCGGATCCGGTGGTGCGCTGAGCCGGAGGGGCTCCCGCTCAGCGCACGGGCCTGAGCTGGATGCTGTCGACCAGGCGGTCGTGACTGAGGATATCGGTGACGACGATGAGTTTGTCGCCGACGTGCACGCGGCCCGCGCGCACGAGCAGGGTGATGGCGCGCTCGATGGTGTCGTTCGGATCGGACTCGAGGGGCATGATGAAGGGCTCGACGGCGCGGAGGATGCGGAGCTGGCGAAGGGTCTCGACCGAGTTGGTGATGGCGAAGATGGGCGAGCAGACGGGGCGCATGGCGGCGAGGCCCTGGGCCATGTAGCCGCGGCGGGTGAAGGTGAGGAGGGCGGTGCCGGGCATCTCGTTGGCGAGGTGGACGGCGGCGGCGAGCAGGCGAGGTTTGTCGCCCCGGATGTGAGCCGGGTCGGGCAGGGGGGAGAGGTCCTCGGACTCCACCCGGCGGGCGACTTTTTCCAGGATCTCGACGCACTCGAGCGGGTAGCGCCCGATGGTGGTCTCGCCGGAGAGCATGACGCAGTCGGCGCGCTCATGCACGGCGTTGGCGACGTCGGTGATCTCGGCGCGGGTGGGAAGCGGCTGGGTGATCATCGACTCGAGCATGTGGGTGGCGATGATCACGGCCTTGCCATGGTCGAGGCAGCGCTGGACGGCGCGGCGCTGGATGGAGGGCAGCTCTTCAAAGGGGCATTCGATGCCGAGGTCGCCGCGGGCGACCATCAGGGCGTCGGTGGCGCGCACGATCTCGTCGAGGTTGGTGATGGCCGACTGGTCCTCGATCTTGGCGATGATGCGGGCGTGGGATTTCTGCTGGCGGAGAAACTCGCGGAGCAGCTCGATGTCCTTGGCCTCGCGGACGAAGGAGAGCGCGATGAAATCGACGCCTTCGTCGATGGCGACGAGGGAGTCGGCGCGGTCTTTCTCGGTGAAGGAGGGCAGGTTCACCTTGACCCCGGGGAGGTTGATATGGCGGCGGGATTTGAGCTCGCCGGGGGTGAGCACGCGGCAGCGGATGCGCGCGTCTTTTTTCTCCAGCACCTCGAGGCGGATGAGGCCGTTGTCGACCAGCACGGTGTCCCCGACCTTGATGTCGTTGACCAGATCCCGGTAGTTTACGTCCACGCTGCGCACCTCTTCCGCGGATTCGCCGCCGCCGCCGCCGGGGCGCACGGTAAAATCGAAGGTCTGGCCGGGCTCGAGCCGGATGGGCTGGGCGAGGTCGCCGGTGCGGATCTCGGGGCCTTTGATGTCCATCATGATCGCGATCTCGCGGCCGACGCGGGTGGAAACGGCGCGGATGCGGCGGATGACGGTGCGGCACCACTCGTGGGTGGCGTGGGCCATGTTCAGGCGGGCGATGTCGGCGCCGGCGCGGATCAGTTTCTCGAGCATCTCTTCCGATTCGGTGGCGGGCCCGAGGGTGAAGATGATCTTGGTGCGGCGAAACTCGGCGAAGGTGTGCGGCGTGGTGGACATGAGCGGTCTCGTAGCAAAGGGCGGGCCCGAGGTCCGCGCCAGCGCCGAGTCTTCTCGTTTCTTGGCAAACTCGTGAAATCCGCCCCGCCGACGCCCCGCCTCGGGGGCGCGCCGTTCACCATTCCCAGGCGGGGCTGCCCTGGCCCGCCGCGACGATCTCGACGGGGCACCGGGCGCCGAGCCGGGCGCGGAGGGTGGCGAAGCTCTCCTCGACCGCGGCGGGCGAATTGCAGTCGCGACTGAGGTGGGTGAGAAAAACGCGCCGCCAACGGGGATTCGCGGTGGCCTCGAGCAGTTCGCGGGCGGCCTCGTTGGAGAGGTGGCCGTGGCGACCGCCGATGCGCTGCTTGGTGCTCCAGGGCCGGCGATGGTCGGCGGCGAGCAGCTTGGGGCAGTGGTTGCTCTCGACCACGACGACATCGGATTCGCGGAGGTGGCGGTGGACGTGGCCGGGCGCATGGCCGAGATCGGTCAACCAGGCGAGGGAGCGCGGGGGCGAGAAGAGGTCTTCGGCCTGTCCGTGGGCGAAGCGGAAGCCGACGGGTTCCTGCGCGTCGTGCGGCACGGCGAAGCTGGTGACCTCGAGGTCGCGAAAGTGAAAGGTGGAGCCGGTCTCGAACAGGCGCCAGGTGGCCTCCCGCCCGGCCTTGGCCTGGACGGCCCGGGCGGTCGCGGCGTTGGCGAAGATCTCGGTGCGGGGGTGCCGGCGGAAGCCCTCGATGCCGGCCGCGTGGTCGCCGTGTTCATGGGTGAGGAAGACCGCGTCGATTTCCTCCAGCCGGGTGCCGGCGGCACGGAGGAACTCCTGGAGTCTGCGGCAGGAGAAACCGGCGTCGATGAGGACGCGCACGCTCTCCGTCTGAAGGAGGGCGCAGTTGCCGGCGCTGCCGCTGCCGAGGATATGGAGACGCATCGCCATCTGCGCGACTGGGCCTAGGACCTGGCCGGCCCCGCGCCAGCCAAAAACGGCGTGGTCCCGTTGACCATCGGGTGCTTTCCGGCTGTGTTGGCCCTGTCTTCCATGGCCAGGTCCTCTTCCCAGCTTCGCCCCGAATCTCGCGCCCGGCCGACCGTGCGCGCCCTGAGCGGCACGGTTTTCGTGACCCGCCAGGTTCATTTCAACGCCGCTCATCGGCTCCACAACCCGACCAAAAGCGCGCGGTGGAACACGGAAAAGTACGGTCCTTGCAACAACCCGCGATGGCATGGCCACAACTACGTGCTGGAGGTCACCGTCGCCGGTGAGCCCGATCCGGACACGGGCTATCTCTTCGATCTGGGCGCGCTGAAAAAGCTGCTGGAGGAGCGCATCATCGGACTGTGCGACCATCGCAACCTTAACGAGGAGGTCCCGTTTCTGCGGGATGTGATCCCTTCGACCGAGAATCTCGTGATCGCGTTTTGGCAGGAGCTCGAGCCGCACATCCGGCCCGGCCGACTGCATACCGTGCGTCTCTATGAAACCCCGCGCAACTACGCCGAGTACCGCGGACCCGCGCCCGCTCCCTAAAA
This sequence comes from Opitutaceae bacterium, assembly GCA_044371245.1. Taxonomy (GTDB): domain Bacteria; phylum Verrucomicrobiota; class Verrucomicrobiia; order Opitutales; family Opitutaceae; genus IMCC26134_A. Next base: position 1,308 of record JBILUB010000056.1, on the reverse strand, counting down.
TCTCCCTTTTCCGCCAGCTAACCCCGTTGATCGGGGCTACGGTTATCGTCGTCAACCGCCTGGCAGCCAGCTCCGCCAAAACGAAATGCCCGCCAAGAAAAAATCCGCCCGCCCCCGGCGCTCCGCCGCGGTCCCCGCCTCGTCCTCCTCGGTCAAGCAGATGTATCTGCACCGCACCGCCGGCGGCCCCGCGCCCCGCATCGCCCGGGCCTATGACGCCGGCTTTGCCGTGTCGCCCGCCTACCATGCCTCGCTGCCGGACATGATGGAGGCGGTGGACGCGATCCCCGGCGCCCCGGTGGCGATCCAGCAGGTCGGCGTATCCAACTTTAAACTACCGATGAGCTATCCGGGCGGCCGCGGCCGCCCGGTGCACACCCTGGAGACGAGCGTCACCGGCACGGTCTCGCTCGAGGCGCACCTGAAGGGGATCAACATGAGCCGGATCGTGCGGTCCTTTTACGACCATGCGGACGAGCCGGTGACCCCGGCCTTCGTGGAGCGCATCCTGCACATCTATCGGCGCGAGGTCGGCGCCCTGGCCGCCCGTCTGCGGCTGGATTTCTCCTATCCTCTCCGGCAGCGCGCCCTGCGCAGCGGTCTGGAGGGGTGGCAGTATTACCGGGCGGCCTATCTAGGCCGTATCGACGCGCGCGGGCGGGTGCGGCGCTTTATCGAGCTGGATTTTGTCTACTCCTCCGCCTGTCCGTGCAGCGCCGAGCTTTCGGAGCACGCCCGGGATGTGAGGGGCGCCTACGCCGTCCCGCATAACCAGCGCTCAAAGGCGCGGGTGCTTGTCGAGCTGGCCCCGCGCGCCTCGCTGAGCATCGAGGAGCTGCGCGACCATGTGCTTCGCGGGCTCGTCACCGAGACGCAGGTGATGGTGAAGCGCGAGGACGAGCAGGCCTTCGCGGAGCTGAACGGGGCGCACATCAAGTTCGTCGAGGACGCGGCCCGGCTGGTCTACGCCGAGTTGGTGAAGGACGCCCGTATCGTCGATTTCCAGGTGGCCTGTTCGCACCTCGAGTCCCTGCACTCGCATGACGCGGTGAGCGTGATCTGCAAGGGTGTGCCCGGAGGGCTGGCGGCGGATTTCGACGCGTTCGGCACCCTTGTCTGCTGAGGGCGTTCGGGGCCGCGCGGCCGCGGCGGCTCAAAGCAGGCGTCCGCCGCAGACCACGCGGGCGACGGGGTTGTCGCCCGGGCAGTGGGCCAGCATGCGCTCGTCGGTGTGGCGCAGGAGCAGCAGATCCGCGCGCAAGCCGGGAGCGAGCAGGCCGCGGTCGGAGAGGCCGAGCACGGCGGCGG
>JBILUB010000094.1:0-8583 GCA_044371245.1 Opitutaceae bacterium | reverse complement strand
CTGGGCGAGGTTGCGGGCATCCTCGGCGGCGGCGGGGTCGATCCCGTCGCCGAGCCGGCGGAGCACGGCGAGTTCCCGCTCGAGGAGGGCGGCCAGCGCGGGCCAGTCGTCGTGGCCGAGGGCGCCCTCCTCTTCGTGGGCGAAGGCTTCGACGCAGGCCAGGAGGCGCCGGGTGGTGGCGCCGGGTTCGGGATTGGGCATGGGTACGAGGGTGGGGCGGGCGAGATCCGAGGGCGGCTCAGGCGACTTTGGCCTCGGCGTTGACCAGCATCTCGGCCCAGCCGTCGCGCAGGTTGCGGACGAGTCTCTCGACCTCGATCACCGGGGCTTCCTCTTTGCGGAGGTTGGCGCGTTGCAGGAGGCGGAGGTGGTAGTCGTAGAGACGGTCGAGGTTGACGGCGATCTCGCCGCCGGCGCGGTGGTCGAGGTTGGAGCGGAGCTCGCCGATCACGGCTTGGGCGCGGAGGAGGGCGGTGTTGATCAGCTGGATCCGCTCGAGTCGATCTTCCGGCAAGGCGAAGGCCGCACGGGCCTGGGCCATGAAGCGGAGGGCGCCGTCGTACATCATCAGGACGAGTTGTCCGGGGCTGGCGGTGAGGATCGACTGGGTTTGGTAAGTTCGGGCGTAGGCTTGTGGGCTCATGGCGGCTCGGCGTTAGTCGGGGATTTCGCTGAGGTCTTGAGAGGCGGCGATCTGACGCGCGACACGCTCGATGATTTCCAGAGGGGGATAGTTCGGGTCGACGGCGAGGGCCTCGGCGCGGTTTACCTCTTCGGGGCGGACGGCGGGGGAGGCCGCCAGGGCGGAGCGGAGTTGGTCGGCGCGGGAGGTGTTGACGCGATCGGTGAGCACGGAGGCCGGGGGCGGGCCGCCGGCGGGGCGGAGGCGGCGGGGGTCGGGTCCGGGCAGGGGCCCGGAGCCTATTGGGGTTGAGTTGGTGATCATGGCTTATACCTTGGGTTACACGGTCAGCCCTGAATCAAGCGGGGGAGGAGGGAACGCCGTTGAGTGTTTCGCCCGAGTACATCGGCACGTTTGGGTGAGTGTTTAGCGAGGCGTGAGGGCATTTTCGACCTGGAGAGGAATAAATTGCCGGGGAAGGAGTGCAGCTACCGCGCCAAAGGCATGATCGGCAAGGCGTGAGGGACTTTGAAAGACGGCGGTGGTGGGCTCGCCGGGGCCGGAGGCCCGGGCGCGGGCGTCGATCCGGGCGGCGCGGGCGGTGCCGGGGTCGCGGGCGTCGAAGATCTCGTCGGCCATCCAGAGGGTGGCGCCGCGGGTGGGCAGGACGAGGCGGGCGCGAAAGCCGAGGGCGAGCGGGGGGTAGGGTGTGACCTCGGTGAGGTCGAGAAAGAGGACGGCCTGGGCGCCGGTGGCGGCGGCCGCGCGCTCGAGCAGGCCGGGCGGGAGCGCGGAGCTGGAGTCGTAGCTCTCCTCGCCGTACCAGTCGCGGAGCGTGTCGCGGGAAAGGACGATGAACTCCGCGCGTTGGGAGGCGGCGAGGGCGCGTTGCCAGGGGGCGTCGTAGGTGGCGGTGAACTCGGGGGGCAGGCGTCCGGAGGCGTCGTGCGCGGGCAACACGGCGACGCGCCGGATCTCGCCGGGCCAGGCGGCCGGGCCCCGGACATTGCTCGGGGTGCGCACGGGCCCTTGGTCGACGGGGAGGGTGCCGCAGGCGGCGAGGAGGAGCGGGAGCAGGGTCGCGAGGGCTCGGGTGAGGAGGCGGGGGCGGGCGATCATCGCGAGGTCGAGTTGGTGGGGAAGGCGCGGGTGAGCTGCGACTGCATTTGCTGGATGGTGGATTGCGCGCGCTCCATCTCGATGAAGCCGGTCTCGAGCTGCGAGCGGCGCTGCACGAGGCGGCGGTCGAGGTCGGCGATCTGGGTGGTGAGGGAGTTGTTGGCCGAGCTGAGGTTCGTGCGCAAGCCGCCGAGCAGGCCGGCGCCGCCGACGATGCCGATGTAGCTGTCAAAGAGGGTGTCGAGGCGCGAGGCCAGGCCGGTGCCGGATTGCTGGAAGAGGGCGGCCACCTCGGTGGGGCGCTCGGCGAGGGCGGCGGCGAGCTTCGCCTCGCTTTTGACGGTGAGCTGGGCGGAGACGCCGGAGAAATCGAGGCCGAGGTGGTCGAGGCGGGAAAGGGTGGAGCTGAGGCCGGGCACGGTGGCAAAGACGGTCGCCCGCAGCTGGCTGCCCCAGTTCTGGATCTCGCGGTTGTCGCTGAGGGTGGCGGTGGTCACGCGGCCGTTCGTGCTGGTGATCCGGGTCTGCTCGTCGATGAAGGTCTGCACCGCGTTGAACTTGGTGATGAAGTCGTCGATCTTCGCCCGCATGGAGCCGGTGTCGGTGGCGATGGTGACGGTCTCGATGCCGCCGTCGCCGTCGGGCGTGAGGCTGAGACCGGCGATGCCGTGGGCGGCGGCGCCGAGGGTGTTGCTCGCGCTGGTGAGGGTGGGGCCGCCGTTGACGGTGAACTCGGCGTTTTTGCCGCGCTCGAGCGTGGAGCCGGTGACGAGCCCGAGCGCCGCGAGCAGGCCGCCGGAGGACTCGTTGAGGGAGAAGCCGACGTCGCCGGTGGCGGTGTTCTCGATCACGACGCGGTCGCTGGCGACGTCGAAGCTGGCGCGAACGCCGGCGGCGGAGTTGTTGATGCGCTCGATCACGCTGTTGAGCGTGTCGGTGTTCAGATTGTAGGCGATGTTCACCCCGTTGAGCTGGAAACTGCCCGCGCCGGAGCCGTCGACCGCGGTGACGGCGGTGCGGAGGCGGGCGTCCGCGAGGGTCGCGCCCGAGCGCACGGCGCCGAGCGCGGCGCTGCTCTCGATGGTGCCGGTGCCGTTATTGTTGAGGCGGGCGACGGCGAGGAAGTTCGAGGTGTCGGTCGCGGAGCCGAGCACCACGGAGGAGCTGCCGGTGAGGGAGATCCGGTCGCTCACGCTGTCGTAGGACGCGGTCACGTCGCCGCCGGTGGCGGTGGAAATTTGGTCAAAGAGATCCTGCAGCGAGTCGGCGAGATCGACGGTGATGCGCGCGCCGTTGACGGTGAAGACGCCGGCGGTGACGGCCGAGCCGGTGCCGAGCGAGGCGAGCGTGACGCCGCTCACGTCGGAGCTGTTGGCGATGGATTGTCCGCGGTCGGCGGCGCCGACGAGGCGCGCGGCGGTGGCGCGCTGGGTGACGTTGAAGGTGTAGCTGCCGGAGGTGGCGCCGGAGCTGGCGCTGGCGGTCCAGCCGCCGCTGGCGCTGGCGCTGCGTGGGCTGAAGGCATCCCCGGCCTGGAGATTTTCCACCGCGCCCTTCAAGTCGGTGAGGCGGGTCTCGAGGCCGGAGAGCGCGTTGAGCTTACGCTGGTTGGTGTTGATCTCCGCCTGCATCCGCGTCCCGGGTGTGCGCTCGAGGTCGATGATGTTGTCGACAAAGGTCTTCCAGTCGAAGCCGGAGGCGAGGCCAGAAAGTTGCAGGGTGCTCATGGGACTTTTGGGGTGGAGGTGCGGCGCGCTTTTTGAGGACGGAGCTCCGCCCGGAGAAACAACGGCACAAGGCCGCCCTGCTTAAGGGTGTGTCTGGGAAACAAACTCACCGTGCGCGCCAACCAGAGGAGAAACCCGCTGGGCCGGCCTTGCCCTCGGCGGTATGGACCGCTGGTCCACCTCCGCCTCGGTCGCCTTGGCCGAGCGGATTTCTCCTCTGGCGCACGGCGACCTCTTTTTCCCAGAAACACCCTAGGCCGCGGCCGGGCGAACTCGGGACGCGCGCCGGGCAGGCGGGTGCCGCTGGATCCCAAGCCCGCTCGCGGAGCCCGAAATCGTGCCCGGCAGTTTTTTCCGTACGTGTTGCACGGGGCGACGTGGAAAACAAGTTATGGAATAAAACATGTGTTTAGCCAATGAACTATAGTGGCTAATGTAAGTAAAGAGGCTCTTGGCCCCTGGTTTGCATCAGGGAGGGAATGCTTATCCAACCCGTTTCCCCCCAGCTGGACGGTCCCTGCATAGAATCGGTGGACGGTGTCGAACCGGTCGGCCTGCGGAAGGCTTTGGCGGATTTGCGCGATTTGACCAGCGAGCGTTTGGCGGCGGGGGAGGAGGCTCCGGCTGAGCTCAGACGTTTCGCGGCCGCGCGGGATGTTTTGGTGGCGGAGCTGCGGGCGTGGATGCGGCCGGAGAAACGTCATGTGCTCTGGGCGGAGCTGCGGAGTGTGGTCGTCGCCGCGGTGCGCGGCGGCTGGTTGGCGGGGGCCGCGGCCGAGATCGGGGAGGGGAGGCTGGAGGAGGCGCCGGTCGCGGGCATCGGCAAGCGTTGGCATGAGCTGGGCGCCTTGCTGCTCGCGTCGCCGGCCTGGCGGCTCCCGGCGGTGCCGGCCTTTTCCGAAGTGGCCGACGAGTGGTGGCAGGCCTACGCGACCTGGCGCTTCGCGTCGCCCGCGCTGTTCGTCGCCGCGGGCGAGGCGGGCCGCCATGCGGCCCATCTGGAGATGGGGCTGGAGGAGCTCGCCCGCTGGGTGGAGCGTAATCCGGGCTCCGCCACCGTGCTGGGCGCGGCCGGAGCCTGCGTCGAGCAACTGGATTTGTCGTGGCTACGCGCCTCGGGGCACTCGCCTCGCGCGGCGCTGGTCGCGCGCGGACGCATCGTGCACCGGCTCGAAGGGGGCAAACCGGGCGATCACGCCTGTCTGTCGCTCCCGCGCGAGGGCCGGCGACTGCGACTCGGCGTGGTGGCGGGGCACTTCGCCGCGGGCGATGCGACCCGGCGCCTTTTGCCTCTTTTTGCCAAGCTGGATCCGGAGCGCTTTGAAGTGCGCCTCTACGCGCTGCACGAACACGGTGACGCGGTCGAAAAGCACTGCCGCCGGCACGCGGCGCGTTTCGAGGGCCTGCCCGCCGACCTGTCCGACCGGCTCGCCATCCTGCGTGCGGCCGAGCTCGATCTGGTGCTTTTCGGGGGCGAGCTCGATACCCGGCTCGATCCGCTCGGGCGCCTCGCCCTGCACCGGGTCGCGCCCCTCCAGCTGGCCGCCTCCGCCTTTGCTCCCGACGGCACCGGTCTGCCCGAGATCGACTTGCTCCTGGCCGGCGCGGCCGACTGGGTGAGCGAGCCGGAGGCGGCCGCCGCCCTGCCGGAGAGGCTGGGCTTGCTGCCGGGGCCGACGATGTTGCGGGATGAAGACGCGGCGCCGGAGAGCCCGACCCAGGAGTGGTCAAAGGATTCCCTCGGGCTGGCTGCCGAGGCCTTGCTTTTCGTCTCCGCCGCGGACCACCGCACGATCACGCCGGAGACCTGGGAACTCTGGGCCTCGCTGCTCGCCGCCCACCCCTCGGCCAGCCTGCTCCTGCAGCCCTTCCTGCAGGAGCACCCGGTGGAGGCCGGGGCCCGCGCCGTGCGCTTCGTGCGCCAGTGCGAGCGGGCTTTCGGCCCTCACGGCATACACCCCGATCGGGTGATCATCTCGACCCTGGACCTCGCGAATCGCGCCGATCTGCGCCGCTTGATTTCGGTCGGGGACATCTACCTCGACAGCCTGCCCGGCGGCGACCCCGAGTCCGTCCTGCACGCTCTGGCCGCCGGGCTGCCGGTCGTCGGCGCCGGCCGTGGCACCGCGGGTCTGCTGCGCTCGCTCTCCGCCGAAGAGCTGATCGCGCGTGATCTGGATGCCTGCCGGGCGCTGGCCCTGCGGCTCGCCGGCGACCCGGCGGAGCGAGCGCGAGTGGCGGGGCGGATCCGTGCGGCGATGGAGCGGCTGCCGCTATGCCTCGACGTGCTCGCCCGGAGCGAAGCGGTCGGGGAGGTGCTGGAGCGCGCCTACGACGAGTTGCTCGTCGACGGCGCGCCGGCCCTGCGCGAGCGCCGGACCCCCTTTCTCCCCACGGCCATCGCGCTCGACGGACCGACGCGACGCGCCCTCGGGCTGCAGGCGCTCGCGGCCGGCCGCGCGGCCCGGGCGGTCGACTACCTGCTCGCCGCCGTGCAGCAGGACGAGGGCACGCCGTCGCTCTGGTTGGAGCTCGCCCGCGCCCTCTCCGCCAACGCCCAGAAGGCCGAGGCGGTGCAGGCCCTCGAATCGGCGCTGCGGCTCGACGAAGGCTTGCTGGAGGGGTGGTGCCTGCTGGCGGACCTCGCGGCCGAGATCGGGCGGCACGACCTGGCCGCGGAGGCTCGCGAGGTCGAGGCCGGCCTGCGCCGCGCCGCCTCTCCCCAGCCCGCCTCTCCCCAAGGCCTGCGTCTCAATCTCGGCGGCAAACTCGGCCGCCTCCGCACCGGTTCCTGAGCTCCCCGCCGCCTCCGTTCCCCCGCTTCCCGCAACCCTCGCCCACCATGACTCTCAGCTCCACCCACCTCGACCTCTCCGAGGCCAACATTCTCGTGACCGGCGGCACCGGCTCCTTCGGCAAAGCCTTCGTGAAGTCCGTGCTCGAGCGTTTCCCGCGCATCGGCCGCCTGGTCGTCTTTTCCCGCGACGAGCTGAAGCAGTTCGAGATGGCCCAGCAGTTTTCCGGGAAACAACACCGGGCGCTGCGCTACTTCATCGGCGACGTGCGCGACCTCCCGCGGCTGAAGCGCGCGGTCGAGGGCATCGACATCATCGTGCACGCCGCGGCCCTGAAGCAGGTGCCCACGGCGGAGTATAATCCCTTCGAGTGCATAAAAACGAACATCCTCGGCGCGCAAAACGTGGTCGAGGCCGCGCTCGACCACGGCGTGAAGCGGGTGGTCGCGCTCTCCACGGACAAGGCCGCCGCGCCGATCAATCTCTACGGCGCGACCAAGCTCTGCTCGGACAAGCTTTTCGTCGCCGCCAACAACATCCGCGGCGCGCGCGACCTGCGCTTCAGCGTCGTGCGCTATGGCAACGTGATGGGCAGCCGGGGCTCGGTCATCCCCTTTTTCATCGAAAAGAAAAAGACCGGGATCCTTCCGATCACGCATCCGGAGATGACCCGGTTCAACATCAGCCTGCAGGAGGCGGTGGACATGGTGCTCTGGAGCATGGGCAGCGCCCGCGGCGGCGAGATCATCGTGCCGAAGATCCCCTCGTATCGGATCCTCGATCTGGCGGAGGCGATCTGCCCGGAGTGCGCCAAGCCGATCGTGGGCGTGCGCCCGGGCGAGAAGCTGCACGAGGAGATGATCACCCCGAGCGACAGTTACCACACGGTGGACCTCGGCCGCTACTACGCGATCCTGCCCACCGGCGCCGAGTATTCACATGACGAATACTGTCTGGCCACGGGAGCGCGGGCGGTGGCGCCCGGATTTTGCTACAACAGCGGCACCAACGAGGATTTTCTCAGCGTGGAGGAGCTGCGGACCCTGATCGGCCTCGCCGCCGCCACCGCCACTGCGGCCTGAACGCCCCGAACATGTGAGGCATGAAAGCCCGGCACCCGACCACCCTCTCCACCGCCCCGGCCCCCCGCACCGTGTTAGTAACGGGCGCCGGCGGCCTGCTGGGCCACGCCTTGTGTCGCGTCTTTGCCGAGCAGGGCCACCGCGTGATCGGCCAGACCCGAGCCTCCCCCGTCGATCCCGCTTGCGCCGCGGCGCTGTCCTTTTCCCTCGAGGATGCGCCCCGCGTGTTCGAGACCTGCGCCCGCTTCGCGCCGGACTGGATCGTCCACGCCGCGGCCAACACCGATGTGGACGACTGCGAGCGCCGGCCCGTGCCGGCGTGGCGCCTGCACGTCGACGCCTCCGCCACGCTGGCCGCGGCGGCCACTCGCATCGGCGCCCGCCTGCTCTACGTCTCCACCGATTCCGTCTACGACGGGGAGAGCGTCGGGCCGCAGGCCGAGTCGGCCCCGGTGCGTCCGGTCAACATCTACGCCCGCACCAAGCTGGAGGGCGAGGAGGCCTGCCTCGCGGCCGCCTCCTCGACGCTTGTCGCTCGCGTAAATTTCTTCTCCCTCGATCCGGAGCCTCGGCGCGGACTCGCAGCCTGGATCCTGGACCGACTCGCCGAGGGTTGTCCTTTCAACGGCTTCGAGGACGTGACCTTCAGTCCCTTGTCGGCGGAGGACCTTGCGCGCGCGCTCGCGAGCATGCTCGCGCTGGGACTTCCGGCCGGGATCTACAACGCGGGGGCGGGCGACGCCTGCTCCAAGCTCGAGTTTGCCCGCCGGCTCGCCGCGCTGATCGGGGCCGATCCCTCGCTTGTCCGGCCCGCCCGCCTCGCCTCCGCCTGTCTCGGCGCGCCCCGACCGCGTAATACCTCGATGGATACGCGTCTGCTCTCCGCCCGTCTCGGTCGTCCCCTGCCGGACATCGTCACCGCGCTTCGCCGGGCCGTCGACCGCGCCGGCCTGCGCCCCGCTCCCGCGTCCTGCGCCTGACATTTCCCCGCCCGCCCGCCATGGCCACCTTCAAAATAGGAACCCAGCCCGTGGGCGATGACCATCCCGTGTGGTTCATCGCCGACATCTCCGCCAACCATGATGGTGATCTGGGTCGAGCCTGCGAACTCATCCATCTCGCCGCTCGCAGCGGAGCCAACGCGGCCAAGTTCCAGAACTTCCGGGCCGAGGGCATCGTCAGTGATCGTGGTTTTAGGGCGCTCGGCGAAGCGCGCTCTCATCAGGCCCGGTGGCGAG
>JBILUB010000055.1:0-10350 GCA_044371245.1 Opitutaceae bacterium | reverse complement strand
AACCGCACGAGGCCCTCGCGCAGCGGGGCATTTTTCGTCAAGAGCGCGGAGAAAGTCGCGCGCTCCTCCGGGGTCGGCAGTTCGCCGTTCATGACCAGGAGTGCGCTTTCGATGAAGTTCGATTTCTCCGCCAACTGCTCGATCGGATAACCACGGTACCTGAGCACTCCCGCCTCCCCATCGATGAAAGTGATCTTGCTCAGGCAGGAACCGGTGTTTCCAAAGCCATCGTCGTAGGTGATGTAGCCCGTCTCGCCGCGCAGTTTGCCGATATCGACCGCTTTTTCGCCCTCCGAACCGAGAATGACGGGCAGCTGCAGTTCTTTACCTTCGATCTTAAGGGTAGCGGTATTGGCCATAAGCCCCGCTACGTGAGCAAAATTGATACCGCATGCAAAGCAAAGTCGGCGCCGCCCTCAACGGGCGTCCCCGGCTCCGACCGCTATTAGCCGGCCTGTTCCCGCGGTAAGGGGATGTTTTGCACGGTCGGGTCGGCACATTCCTCCCTCTAGCGCGGAAGCGCCGCCGCCCGAGAAGGGATGAGGCGCTGGGCCTGCGGAGGGAAACTTAGAGTACGACCAAGTCGTCGCGGTGGACCACTTCGAGCCGCTTCCGACCGGGGAAAAGGGGGCGCAAATCGTCGGTGGTCTTCCCCGCCATGGCTCGAACCTCGGTGTCGTCGAAAGCGCTCTCGCCGCGGGCCAACAGGGTCTCATCGGGGCCGAAAATGTTGACCACATCCCCGGCGACGAAGCGACCGCGCACCGCGGTGACGCCGATGGCGAGCAAGCTGCGGCCTTGCTCACGGATCGCGGGGACGGCGTTGGCGTTGACCACCACGGCACCCAGCGGGCGTTGATAGAACGCGATCCAGCGCTTTCGCGATTCGAGGGGGGCGCGAGCGGGCACGAAGTACGTGCCTGGATTATCGCCTGCAAACAGGCGGCGGAGGATGTCGGGCTCCGCGCCGCTCGCGATGAACACACCACATCCGGCCCTCAATGCCACCTTGGCGGCGGAGATTTTCGAGATCATGCCCCCGGTGGCGGTAAGATCGGTCGTGCCTCCAGCCATGGCCTCGATCTCGGGGGTGATCTTCTCCACCACGGGCAAGATTTCTCCCGTGCCCTTCATGTCGATCAGTCCCGGCGCGGTGGAGAGGATGACGAGGTGCTGCGCGTCGACCAGGCCCGCGACCATCGCGGAAAGGGTGTCATTATCACCGAACTTAATCTCCGCCGCGCTCACCGTGTCGTTCTCGTTGATCACGGGCACAACCCCGTAGGCGATCAGCTCCTCAATGCATGCTTTCACGCCGAGGTGACGGGAGCGGGAGCGCAGATCTTCATGGGTGAGCAGCACCTGGGCGACGGCCGCCCCGTGCGGGTCGAAGGCGTGTTGCCAAGTCTGCATCAGCAAAGACTGGCCGACGGCTGCACAGGCCTGCTTTCGGGCCAGCTCGACCGGCTTGCGCCGGAGGGCCAGGCGACCCATCCCGAGGCCGACGGCTCCGGACGAGACAACAATCACTTCCGTGCCGGCGGCACGCAGGGCGGCGATCCCCGCGGCGAGCGAGCCGATCCGCTCGGTATTCAGCTGTCCGATACCGTGCGTGAGCACGCCGGTGCCGAGCTTGACCACGATGCGGCGGGGAAGCGAAGCGGACATGAGGCGGGGCGAGATTTCAGGCGGGCTGCCAGTCGAGGCGCACGGAGACGGGGCCGATGGATCAACCGACGGTGAGCAGGTCCTTTTCCTTGGAGGCGAGGTGGCTGCCGATTTCGGCGATGGCCTTATCGGTGGCCGCCTGAACGTCTTTCTCGATTCGCTTGGCCTCGTCCTCCGGCAGTTTGGCTTTTTTCACCGCCTCCAGCACATCGCGGCGAACGTTGCGCACCTGCACGCGCCCTTCTTCGGCAAAACGCTGGGCGATCTTCACAAACTCCTGGCGCCGCTCCTTGCTCATCTCGGGTAATCCGATGCGCACCACTTGACCATCGACGCGTGGGTTCAAGCCGATGTTGGCCATCTGGATTCCTTTCACGATGGCTTGGAGCGTTCCTTTGTCCCAAGGTTGGATCACGATCTGGCGGGAATCCGGGGTGGTGATCGCGGCGCAATCCTTGATGCGCATCATGGACCCGTAGGACTCCACCATCACGCCTTCGACCATGGTGGGCGAGGCTTTGCCGGTGTGAATGTTGGAAAACTCGTGGAGGGTGTGGTCCACGGCTCGTTTCATGCGGGTCTGGGCTTCGGTAAGGTAGGAGCTCATGAGTCGGAAAGAGGTAAGGTTGGAATGGTTAAAAAGTTCCTCTGCGAGGTCGAGGGAGGCGGCGGCGGAGACCGGATACGAGCGTGCGGTCAACCGGCCGGGAGACGGGGTCCCGGCCGATCCCGCCGCGGCGCTCTCACCGACCTAGGCGTGGACCAAGGTGCCGACGGGTTCGCCGTGGACCGCGCGCGTGATGGCATCGGGAGCGTGCAGGTCGAAAACCAGGATCGGAAGGTTGTTGTCGAGGCAGAGGGAGAAGGCAGTGCTGTCCATGACGTTTAGCCGCTGCTTCAGGCAGTCGAGAAAGCTCAGGTGGTCGTAGCGTACGGCGTCGGCGTGCTTCTTCGGATCCTTGTTGTAGATCCCGTCCACTTTCGTGGCCTTCATGATGATATCGGCCCGCACCTCGGAGGCGCGGAGGGCCGCGGTCGTATCCGTTGAAAAATACGGATTGCCGGTGCCAGCCGCGAAGACGACGACCCGACCCTTTTCGAGGTGTCGAATGGCCCGGCGAAGGATGAAGGGCTCGGCGACCTGGTTCATCGGGATGGCGGATTGCACGCGCACATTTACCCCGAGCTTTTCAAGACAGTCCATGATCGCGAGGGAGTTGATCACGGTCGCGAGCATGCCCATGTAGTCGCCGGTGGTGCGGTCGACGCCGCGCTGCGATCCCGCCAGGCCGCGGAAGATGTTTCCGCCACCGATGACGACGCAGACCTCGATGCCAAGATCGTGGATTACCTTAACTTGGCGGCACACGTCCTCGAGAATCTGCGGATCAATGGGGTCAGCCCCCTTGCCGCGAAGCACTTCGCCGCTGAGTTTCAGCACGATGCGCTTATATCTGACGGTGGGGGGCGTGGCCGGACGGTCGCTCATGGTTGCATAACAGAAAAGCGATGCCCGCGCTTCGCGGTCAAGCGTCGCGGGGCTCCAAGAGAGCAGCGTCGGACGATCCTGACTCCGGGCCAGGGCAGCGAGGAGGCTCAGTCGAGCAGCAGGGCCACCTGGACGCCTGGGCCGTGCACGCCCTCGATCAGGATGCCCTCGACATCCGCTGTTTTCGAAGGACCCGTGGCCCAAACGACGTTCGGGTCGCTCGGAAGCGCGGCGACGGCGGCGGGAAGGTCGAGGTGGATTTGCGCACGGCGCAAGATCGCGACGTGGACCCAGGGAGCGAGGGCGCCGAGACGACGCGAGGTGGAGGCATCGCTGAGCACAAGGGTACCCGTCTCCGCGATAGCGCCCGCCGCGGCGGTGATCCCAAATTGATAGTCGTCGATCCGTGTCCGATCGAGCGTCGTCTCAACCGTAAAACCTCCGGCTGCGTCAAATGCGGCGCGAAGTTCAGGCCAGAGGGCCGGATCGCAGTAGCCGCGCCGCCACTCGTGCTTGGCCAAAAGCTCGAGCAAGGCGGCGACGGAGTCGAGCGGAGTGCCATTTACGGCTCCGAGTCGGGCGGAGAAAAGCGCCCACGGATCCACCTCACCCCGCGCTTGGCGCATGATGACGAGTTCCCGCTCCCAGTCGGGCAGCGGAGCCCGCTCGGGCAGGTCCTCGAGAGCTGCCCGGACGTGGGCTAAAAGCGTATCTCGGATAGGGGACATGGAAGGGATCTTGGAAAAACTGATTTCGTGAACGGAAGCGGGCCAAAATCTCCGGGCTAAACCTTGGCCCGGTCTTTCAGCCACTTGCGAAACGCCCCACCGCGCCACTCCGGAAGCGTGCGGTCACGCAGCCAAGTCTGCATCGGAGGAAGCGGCAGGAGCGTCTTTGGCAAATAGTTCAGCGAGTGGCCGGCCAGCAGGGAGGTTTTCCAGGCCATGGGTTGCGAAGCCAGCAGAGCCCACGCACCCATGGGCGGAGTACCGGCGGCGGCGCTCGCCCCGCCCACTCGTTTCCCCCGATCGCGCAACCGCAGAAGAAGATCAGGGATGGGGATGTCGACGGGGCAAACCTCGTTGCACGCACCGCAAAGGGAGGACGCCTTGGGCAGATCCGCGAGCTCGGGGAAACGTTCGCCGGCGAGCAGAGGAGAAAGCACGGCCCCGACCGGCCCGGGATAGACGCTGCGGTACGCGTGTCCGCTGGCCTGACGGTAGACGGGGCAAACATTCAAGCACGCTCCACAACGGATGCAGCGCAGAATCTCACGGCAATCGCTGGCGAGGGCGTCGGTGCGTCCGTTATCGACGAAGACGACATGCATCTCCTCCGGCCCGTCGGGCTGAGCGGCCGCGCGGGGCCCAGAAATGAACTCGGTGTAGACCGTGAGCTGCTGCCCGGTGCCGGACCGGGCCAACAGATTCAAAAACAGACCAAGATCGGCCTCGCGGGGCAGGAGTTTCTCGATCCCGACCATCGCGATATGACAGGGAGTGGCCGCGAGGCAGAACCGCGAGTTACCTTCATTCGTCACCAGCACGAGGCGCCCGGTATCGACGGTGATAAAGTTAGCTCCGGTCAGCGCGACGTCGGCCTCCAGATACTTCTTCCTCAAGTGCGCTCGGGCGCGCCGGGTGATCGTCTGCGGGTCGTCGTCATAGGCGCCGAGCCCGTGCTTCTCAAAGGAGGTCGCGATCTCGCGACGGTTCTTGTGGATGATCGGCTTGACGATGTGAGAGGGGTGATCGCCGTCGATTTGGATGATAAACTCTCCCAGATCCGTCTCGACGCACTCGACCCCGTTTTGCGCCAGGTAATCGGCGAGGTGAGTCTCCTCGGAAACCATGGTCTTGGCCTTCACCATCTTTTTCGCCCCACGCGCCCGCATGATGGAGAGCACGGCCGCGTTGGCCTCCTCGGCGCTGCAGGCCCAGTGGACTTTCACCCCGTTGCGCTCCAGCGCCGCCGCCGCGGCCGGCAGCAAGGTGTCGAGGTTCTCGACCACGTGCTGCTTGATCGAGCCGGCCAACCGACGCAGGTGATCCGGATCCGGGTAGTGGTCGAAGAGAACCGAAGTGCGCTTCTCGTGCCCCTTCTTCGATCCATCATAGACTGCGGCCCGGGTATCGGGCCGAAGTTTCGCCGCGTACTGATCGATCTGTTGAAGTGCCATCGGAGGAAGTGGGAGGCTAGCTTAGACCTTTTTCAGGGCATCCCGCAGGATCTGGGCAAAATGCTTGGTCGGGATCGGCTGCCCCTCTTTCTGCGCCAAACCGCCAAGATGCATCATGCAACTCATGTCACCCGACACCAGCAGGTCGGGACGGGCCGCACGGATGTGCTCCAGTTTCAAAGTTCCCATCCCTTTCGACACATTCGGGAAGGAGACCGAGAACGTGCCACCAAAGCCGCAGCACTGCTCACCTTCTCCGAAAGCGACCAACTCGACCCCGCTGATCGAGCCGAGCAGGGTCAACGCGGCCGATCCACTACAGGTCCCTCGCGAGTGGCAGGCCCGATGAAAAGCGATGCGGGCATCGTAGCGCCCTGGCCACGTCTTCACGCCCAGACCCTCGACGATGAAATCCGCCAGCTCCCACGTGCGACGCCCCAACGCCTCGACCTCCGCCTTGTCCGCCTCCCGCTCAAACTCGAGAGGAGCACCATGGAAAAGCATCGCGGCGCACGAACCACTCGGAACGATGACCGGAAGATCGCCGGAAAACACCCGCACCGTGTGCCGCACCACCCGGCGCGAGGCTGCCCAATCACCGCCGTTAAACGCCGGCTGCCCACAGCAGGTCTGGCCCTCGGGGAACTCCACCGCGCAACCGAGGTGCTCGAGCACCTCGACCGTCGCTTTGGCCACATCATCATAAAAAGCGTCGCAGAGGCAGGTGGCCATCAACTGCACGCGTTTGCCGACAGGGCGCGCGGGAGGAGTGATCAAGGCGGAAGAGACGTGAGCCATGTGCGGCGAGAAAAGGGTCCGATACCTTCGCCCGCGCCAACCATTCCGCAACCCTCAACTTGACCCCTTCACCGGTTCACCGGCCTTCCACACCACCACCGTCCGCGGCCGCTTCCCCCACCCAAGAATTGCCCTCGCGCCGCCTACCCGCCGGCCTTTGCTGGCCCTACCATGTTCATCGCTTGGACCACCGTCTCCAATCCCCTCGAGGCCGAACGTCTCGCGGACGCCGTCATCGCACAGAATCTCGCCGCCTGCGCTCAGGTCGAGGGTCCGATTCGATCCCACTATGTCTGGCAGGGCCGCAAAACCGTGACCGAAGAATGGCGGGTTACTTTTAAGTTTCTCCGGGAGCAATCGGGACCCCTCGCGGCCTATGTCCATGGAGCCCATCCCTACGAGACTCCCGAGTGGATCGTGGTGGAAGCTGCCAGAGTGGGAGAAAAATACTTGTCATGGGCTCGGGCACCCCGTAGCTCCGTCAACCTTTAACCTCTTCCCAACCTCTCGATCCTCTTTCGCCATGTCCCAACACGCCAGCCTCCAAGGTGCCAAAGGCATCGTCATCAAACGTAACGTGCTCAAGCGTTTCGAACGCGTGGCAACGCTCAAGAAACGCGGCCAGTGGAAAGAGGGCGATCGTATCATGGGTCTGCGTAAGACCAAGCCGGACGTCTGATTTCCCCGTTTACCGGGCAAACTCTCCACAAAAAGGCAGGTCGGCCAAGAGCCGGCCTGCCTTTTTGCGTTTATCCGACAAATACTGAAGCTCCCGCAACCGTCCGCGTACGGTTGCGCGGCAAAGCAGGATCGGTCACCTCAGAATCTCAGCGGAGTTCGACGGATTAATCCGCCCCAACTCTCAGGCAAACGTCCCATCCCGGCCGAGCCCATACTCCTCCTACGTTTCCGAAATCGAAGTCGTATCCACCCCTGCGATCAGCCCCACGACCTCACCGTTCACGCCCGAGCCACCTCTCCCAAGACGTTCCGCCGGTCCCGACACCCCAGCTCTCCCGATGCAGATCGACCATGAACAGAGAAAGGCGCACTTCGCCTTGGGGAAACTAGCCGCCTTTAGCACCACCCCTCAGTCGGCCGAGCGGGGTTCGGCCGCACGCTGGCGCGCCGAGATCGGCTCCCACTGGCACCGCGAGAAACGCACGAAACTCGAACGAGAAAGGGATCACGTTATCAGACTCGAGCACGGCCAGCTTGTCCCCTGCTCGATCGCATTCGAAATTCCGGTTTGTGGGACCTTGGTTCATCGGGGATGGAGCTTTCACCTCGAGGGTCGCCTCGATCAGCGGTTCCGCGGGCCGGACGGACTCTGCATTCTCAGGGAGCTAAAAACCACCCTCGAGCGCTTGCCCCGGCCGGCACTCGAACTGCGTGCCGCTCGCCCGGAACACTTTCACCAACTAGGCCTTTACCTCGCGCTCTCCGAATTAGCCGAGCCTGGCATGAAATTCGTGGGGGAGCTGCTCTACGTCGAAGCCTCCACCGGCCTCGAGCAAACCCTGGCCTTCAGCGCAGCGGATCGGGCCGCACTTGAAGGTCATTTGGATTCCGTGGCGGACTTCCTCGAGCAGCGACGGGAATCGCTGCTGCGTCTACGCACTCTGCGCTGGACGCCAGCCTTTACCAAGCCTCGCGCAGGACAGGAAACCATCCTCCAGGAGCTCCTCGCCTCGACCGCCAGAACCGAGAAAAAACCCATCTTGCTCAAGGCGCCGACAGGGTTCGGCAAGACCGGCGTCCTGCTCGAGACAGCCCTAGCCATCATGCAAGCAGGTCAGGCCGATCGCATCGTCTACCTGACAGGCAAGACCACCGGACAACTGCACGTACTCGAAACACTACGCCACATGCTGGGGCCCGCGTCCGGCACCGCATCCGCCGCGGAGCCCGCTCTCATCCCGTGGAACCTGCGGCCCAAGCGCGAACACTGCATAAACTCAGTTTTTCACTGCACCCGAGCGAGCTGCACCCACCTGCACGACTTGGAGCGGCGCTGGAAAGAATCAGGCCTCGCCCGCTTTCAACTCTTTCGCGAGGAAGCACGCGACTTGGAGACGCTCCGCGCCGCAGGCCTCGCGGCCTCCGTGTGTCCTTACGAAATCGCCCGGGCCAGCCTGCCCTTTGCCAACCTCTGGCTGGGCGACTTCAACTACCTCTTCGCTCCCTCCAACCGCGGAGTGTTTGTCGACCAAGCGACCTGGGATCCCGCTCGTACGGTACTGATCATCGACGAAGCCCACCACCTGCCGGCGCGCGTAGCGGAAGCCTATTCCCACAGCCTGGACGCGGACGCGATCTACCGACTGGTATCCGAATTGCCCGAAGGCACCACACGCACGATTCGCCGGGAACTCGAAGCGCTTTGGCGGCAAGTCTCCTCCCTGTCCCAGACGGACGCTCTCGATTTGGATGTCGAGGACGACCTCGCCCTCACCTTGCGCACGCTGGCCCAGCATCTGGACAAAACTCCCCCTCATTCCGAAAGCCTCTCCGAAGAATCGCTGGATCTGGTTCGGCGCCTACCCCTGCTCGTCGACTGGCTGGAGGAGCGATCGACTGAAAAACTTCTTTGGACCCCGCGCGCCACGGAGCTTCGTTTCACGACCCTGGATGCGGCGCCCTTCATCGCTCGAGAGCTTCATCCCTTTTCCAAGGTGATCCTGGCCAGCGCCACGCCGCCACCCGCCGCCATCTTCGCGGCCATGGTCGGCCTAGAGCACACCGACCTAGATCCCGGCTTCACGGAACTGAATCCGCAAACCCCATGGAAATGCGGCGCCTACGATGTCGCCTTGGACCTGAGGGTCGATACAAGCTATCGACGTCGTCAGACCCACCTCGACACCACGGTCGAAACACTGGCCACGCTCCGCGAGCGCTCGCCTAACGCGCCCATCGCCGCATTTTTTCCCAGCTACGCCTATGCCGAATCAGTCGCCGCCCGCCTAAATGAGCAGCATCCAGAATTGCGGGCGAGCGTGCAGGCGCGGGCAGGCGGGACCAGGGCCGCGCAAGATTGGATGGACGAAACGCTCGCGTTCTCCGACCTGATCTTTTTCGTTTTAGGAGGCAGTTTTGCCGAGGGCATAGATCAACTCGGAGGGCGAATCTCACACGCACTCGTGGCCGGCCCCGCTCTTCCTGAAGTAAATGCAGTTCAACGAGCCAAGCAGTCCACTCTCGCCCGGAGCTTGGGGGATTCCGAAGCGTTCCGCCGCACTTACATCGTCCCGGGCCTGCAAAAAGTGAATCAAGCTCTAGGGCGACTGGTGCGTGCACCGGGCCAGCACGCGCGCGTGCTCTTGCACTGTCGCAGATTCGCGGACCCGAGCTATGCGGCTTTGCTCGACCCCGAGTACCAATTCGGAAAGCACATTACCGAACAAAGCGATCTGCTGGCCTGGCTCGGCACAAGCCCCACTTCCGGTAAAACCTGGATGTCCTCTAAGTGATTTCCCCGGATCTGTCGACTTGCGCATAGCCGGCATTCCCTTTGCTTATTCGAGTCCGAGTTTAGGTTCGGGTTTCGTCAGAAGTTGGAGCTCCGGCAGGCTTCAGGAGGGTGTTTGCCGACCCGACGCCCCGGTGCGATTTAAAGCTGCAGTTGGCACGTAAGCAGTCACTTCGCGAATTCTCTCTTCGGCCGCAAGTTCGCGACCGGAAAGCGATTCAAAACCACCTCAACCCGGTGCACAGGCACCCGCAACGAAAGGTCATTTCCATGAATCTCTCGCAGTTGCTAGCCTCCCGCTCCTCCTTGCTCCGCCAAGCTTCGCTGGCGAATGCCGCCTTTTCCTACGCGGTTTTTTGCCGCCTGGGCCAAAGAATAGCACGGGCGGGCATAAGCGGACTTGTCCGCTTGTCTGTTCCCGACTCGGAACAGGGCGCCTACGGCCCGACAGTAATCGCCCTCACCGGCAGTCAGTCGGTTCTAGAGGAGCATTTTGACGAAGCGGATTGGATCCGTCTCGCCGACGCCTTGGCCTACACAACCCCAAATCCCGTGGGGGATATAGAGTTTCACCTAGAGGAACTTTCTGCCAAATTCGGAAATCCGCTCCGATGCGAACTCGAAGCAGCCGGGATTGAGTGCGGCGATCCATCCCAATCACGAGACTGGCAAACACGTGGACTTGCTGAGTGATTTCAGGGAGCCTCACATCGATCGGCGGCAACGGCCGGCAGATCGTACGAA
>JBILUB010000420.1:0-2810 GCA_044371245.1 Opitutaceae bacterium | reverse complement strand
GTGGCCGGCGGCACCGGCCTCGCCGGCCTCGCGGCCCGGGCGCTGCACACCGGCAGCCTGCACGCCTACGTCTACTGGTTCCTCGCCGGCGCCGTCCTTCTCTGGGCCATCGCCACCGGCGTCCTCTAACTCCTAGCGACTAGCTCCCAGCAACTAGCCTCTAGCCTCCCGCTTCCATGCAACTTCCGTTCGATCCGCTTCTCGTCGCCATCCTCGCGCCGCTGGCCGCCGCCCTTCTGCTGCTCGCCCCGCTGCCCGAGCGCGTCGCCAAGATCGTCGCCGGCCTCGGCTTCCTTCTGCCCGCCCTCCTCGGCCTGCACACCTGGTGGCACTTCCCCGCCGAGCTCGGGGGCGCCGACTACGCCTTCCGCTCGCTCTACGACACCGGCCTCCAGGACCTCCTCGGCATCTCCCTCCACCTCGGGCTCAACGGCATCTCCATGCCGATGTTCCTGATGGCGGGCGTCGTCGGCCTCGCCGCCGGCCTCTATGCCATCCAGTCCAAGGCCGAACGCCCCCGCCTCTACCTCGGCCTGCTCCTCGTCATGCAGGGTGGCCTCATGGGCGTCTTCGCCAGCATCGACATCTTCTTTTTCTACTTCTTCCACGAGTTCGCGCTGATCTCGACCTTCATCCTCGTCGGCGTCTGGGGCGGCCGCGACCGTAGCTACGCCGCGATGAAGATGACCATCTACCTCACGCTCGGCGCCATGCTCTCCCTGCTCGGCCTCATCATGATCTACGTGCAGAGCGGGGCCGAGTCCTTCGACCTCATCGCCCTTCGTGAAGAGATCGCCACCCACGGCCTCGCCGGCAGCGTGCAGAACTACGCCTTCGGCCTGCTCATGTTCGGCCTCGGCATCCTCGTCTCGCTTTTCCCCTTCCACACCTGGGCCCCCCTCGGCTACGGCGCCGCCCCGAGCTCCGTCTCGATGCTCCACGCCGGCGTGCTGAAAAAATTCGGCCTCTACGGCTTCGTCCAGATCGCCCTCCCGCTCCTGCCCCTCGGCGCCGCCGCCTGGGCCCCCGCTCTCGCCTGGCTCGCGCTCGGCAACGTCGTCATCATCGGCCTCATCGCCATCGCCCAGCGCGACCTCAAACAGATGGTCGGTTACGGCTCGGTGATGCACGTCGGCTACGGCTTCCTCGGCGTCGCCTGCCTCAGCGCCCTCGGTGCCGGCGGCGTCGTCCTCTTCATGGTCGCCCACGGTCTCTCCGTCTCGCTCCTCTTCCTGCTCGCGACCAGCGTCCACCACCGCACCGGCACCTTCGACATGGATGACATGGGCGGCCTGGTCAAAAAGGCCCCCGTCCTCGCCGCCTTCTTCCTCACCGCCGTCCTCGCCAGCATCGGCCTGCCCGGCCCCGGCCTGCTCAACTTCTGGGGCGAGCTCACCATCTTCATGGCGATCTACGAACACGCCGAGTGGATGGTGGTCCCGGCCCTGCTCGGCGTCGTCATCTCGGCCATCTACGGCCTGCGCGCGATGGGCAAGGTCTTCTACGGCCAGCCCTCCGCCGCCTTCCTCAAACACCAGGAAACGCATCCCGTGGTCGACCTCCGCTGGAGCGAGCGCGTGCCGGCCCTCGTGCTGCTCGTTACCTTGGTCGGCTTCGGCGTCTGGCCCCGCGCCATCACCGAGCCGCTCAACAAAACCCTCACCGAGCTCTACCCCGCGGTCGAGGCCGTGCAGTCCGACTCCCCCGCCGTAGCCGTTCTCGCTGAGTAGGCCACGGAGCACCCGGAGCGCAGCCCACGGAGCACACAGAGTTCCCAATCCATCCGATCCTTTCCCGCCACCTTCGCACATTATCCGCCACCGACTCTTCGGCCTCCGTGACCTCCGTGTCCGAGTTCCGTGACCTCCGTGGCCCTTCCGACCTTCCGGCCCAATGACTCCCGAACACCTTCAAGCGCTCCAAGACGCCGCCGCCGATAATCGCTGGGCGGCCATCCAGCCCGAGATCTCCCTCGGCGTGCTCGCGCTCCTCCTCCTCGTCCTCGAGATCCTGCTCCCGAAAAAGAAGCACGCGCTCATCCCGACCCTCTCCATCGTCGGCCAGCTCGGCCTCCTCGTCGGACTTTTCCTCAACTTCTCCCCCGGCTACCTCGGCGAGACCACTTTCAACGGCCTCCTCCGCCACACCGAGAGCAGCCAATACCTGCGCGCCTTCTTCCTCGGCAGCTCCATCCTGGTCTCCCTGCTCGGCGTCGTCGCCCTGGCCAAGCAAAAGATGCCCCGCATCGAGTTCTTCCACATCGTGCTGGTCGTCACCGCCGCCATGATGTTCCTCGCCCAGTCCTGGAACTTCGTCCTGCTCTTTGTCGCGCTCGAGACGGTCACCGTCGGCTTCTACATCCTCGTCAGCTACACCCGCACCAACCCGCTCTCCCTCGAGGCCGGCTTGAAGTATCTCGTCTCCGGCGCGCTCAGCTCGGGCCTGCTGCTCTTCGGCATCGTTTTGCTCTACGGCGTGGTGGGCAACCCCTCCCTGCCCGGCTACTCGACCAACCCCATGGGCTACGAGGCCGTGCGCGTCTTCCTCGCCGCCAACGAGGGCAACTTCCTCGCCTCCATCGGCATCGTCCTCGTGCTCGCCGGCGTCGCGTTCAAGATCGGCGCCGTCCCCTTCCAGATCTGGATCCCCGACGTCTACCAAGGCGCCTCCACCCCCGTCACCGCCTTCCTCGCCGTCGCCTCCAAGACCGCGGGCTTCGCCGTCCTGCTGCCGCTCGTGTATGCGTTTTCCCCCTACACCACGCTCCTCGTCACCTCGCTGTCGATCATGGCCGCGGCCACCATCCTCTT
>JBILUB010000419.1:0-2812 GCA_044371245.1 Opitutaceae bacterium | reverse complement strand
GTCCTCGAAGAGGGAGTTGGCCCAGGCGGGGCCGCGGCCGTGGTGGTCTTTGGCGTAGGGGGTGGTGGGCAGGTTGCCGCCGTAGATCGAGGAGCAGCCGGTGGCGTTGGCGATGAGGAGGCGGTCGCCGAGGAGCTGGGTGAGGAGTTTGAGGTAGGGGGTCTCGCCGCAGCCGGCGCAGGCGCCGGAGAATTCGAAAAGGGGTCGGGCGAACTGGCTGCCTTTGATGGTGGTGAGGTCGAGGGTGGAGCGGGAGGGGGTGGGGAGGGTGTCGAAGAATGCCCAGTGGCGGCGTTCGAGCTCGAGGCGGGGTGCCGCGGGCGCGAGGTCGAGGGCTTTGTGCCGGGGCTTGGATTTATCCTTGGCGGGGCAGACCTGGACACAGAGGGAGCAGCCGGTGCAGTCGTCGGGGGCGACTTGGAGGAGGTAGCGGCGGCCGGGGTGTTCGTTGGAGCGGAAGGGGAGGGTGTGGAGGGTGGCGGGCGCGTCGGCGAGGTCGGAGGGGTCGAGGTGGGTGGCGCGAATGGCGGCGTGGGGGCAGACGAAGACGCACTTGTTGCACTGGATGCAGAGAGAGGGATCCCACTGCGGGAGCTCGAGGGCGATGGAGCGTTTCTCGAGGCGGGTGGTGGCGGTGGGCCAGGCGCCGTCGGCAGGCAGGGCGGAGACGGGGAGGAGGTCGCCTTCGCCGGCGAGGAGGCGGGCGGTGACGTCGCGATGAAATTTTTCGGTGAAGGCGGCGAAGCGGTCGGGGGCGGGCGCGGAATCGGCGGCGTCGAGGGTGTCGGGGAGGGAGACGGGGTGGAGGGCGGCGAGGGCGGCGTCGACCGCGGCGTGGTTCATCTGGACGACTTTTTCGCCTTTGCGGGCGTAGGTCTTGGCGATGGCTTTTTTGATGTGGCCGATCGCTTCGTCCTGCGGGAGCACGCCGGAGAGGGCGAAGAAGCAGGTTTGTAGGATGGTGTTGGTGCGGCGGCCCATGCCCGTGGCCTGGGCGACACCGTTCGCGTCAATGACGTGGAGGCGGATTTTTTTCTCCAGGATGGTTTGTTTCCAGTCGCGGGGGAGGCGGGCCCAGGACTCGGCGGGGGAGTGGGGCGAGTCGAGGAGAAGGGTGGCGCCGGGCGCGGCGTATCCGAGGATCTCGTGGCGGCCGACGAAGCTCCACTGGCTGCAGGCGACGAACTGGGCGGAGCGGATGAGCCAGGGGGCGTGGATGGGCTGGGGGCCGAAGCGGAGGTGGGAGACGGTGACGGAGCCGGATTTCTTGGAGTCGTAGACGAAGTAGCCCTGGGCGAAGAAGTCGGTCTGTTCGCCGATGATCTTGATCGAGTTTTTGTTCGCGCCGACGGTGCCGTCCGCGCCGAGGCCGACGAAGACGCAGCGGCGGACGCCGGGGTCTTCGATCTCGAGGGTGTCGTCCCAGCGGAGCGAGGTGTGGGTGACGTCGTCGTGGATGCCGATGGTGAAGCCGTGGCGGGGGCGAGCGGAGTTGAGGTGGGCGTAGACGGCCGCGGCCATGGCGGGGGTGAACTCCTTGGATCCGAGGCCGTAGCGGCCGCCGTAAACCCGTGAAGGAGGAACGGCGGTGGGGTGCTCGGAGCGCGCGAGGGCGCTGAGCACGGTCTGGAAGAGCGGCTCGCCGACGGAGCCCGGCTCCTTGGTACGGTCGAGCACGCCGAGGGTGCGCACCGTGGGGGGAAGTGCCTCGAGGAAGGCGGCGACGGGGAAGGGCTGGAACAGCCGGATGGAGAGGACGCCCACGCGCTGGCCGGCGGCGTTGAGATGGTCGGCCGCGGCCTGGAGCGCCTCGACGCCGGAGCCCATGCAGACGACGGCCCGCTCGGCCCGGGGGTGGCCGTAGTATTCAACCAGTGAATACTTCCGGCCGGTGAGGTGCGCGAGGCGCTCCATCGTGGCCGCTACGACGGAGGGGAAGGCGTCGACGACCGTGTTGACCGATTCGCGGCCCTGGAAGTACACGTCGGGATTCTGCGCGGTGCCGTGGATTTTGGGGCGATCGGGGGAGAGGGCGCGAAGGCGGAAGGCGGCGAGGGCCTCGGCGTCGATCAGGGCGCGGAGGGTGTCGTCCTCGAGAGGAATGATCTTGGCGATCTCGTGGGAGGTGCGGAAGCCGTCGAAGAAGTGGATGACGGGGAGCCGGCCGAGGAGGGTGGCGGCGTGGGCGACCAGGGCCATGTCCTGCGCTTCCTGGGGATGGTTTGAGCAGAGGAGGGCGCAGCCGGTGGGGCGGCAGGCCATGACATCCTGGTGATCACCGAAGATGGAGAGCCCCTGGGCGGCGAGGGCGCGGGCGGAGACGTGGAGGGCGAAGGGGAGGAGCTCGCCGGCGATCTTGTACAGATTCGGCAGCATGAGGAGCAGGCCCTGCGAAGCGGTGAAGGTGGTGGTGAGGGCGCCGCCGAGCAGGCCGCCGTGCACGGCGCCGGCGACGCCGCCCTCGGACTGGAGTTGGACGACTTTCGGGACCTCGCCCCAGAGGTTGACGCGGCCGGCGGCGGACCATTCGTCGCAGGACTCGGCCATGGGGGAGGAGGGGGTGATGGGATAGATGGCGATGAATTCGCTGAGCCGGTGCGCGACCGAGGCGACGGCCTCGTTGGCGTCGCAGGTGATGTAGCCGGGATTCGAGCGGGCGGTGAGCTTGGCGGCGTCGGCGGCGAGGGGGGCGGAGGGGGCGGTGGCGGACATGGTGGGGGCGGGATCGTGGTGCGGGTGGCCGGGGTGACGCCGGGGTGGTGGGCGGCGGACCTAGGATGCCAAAATATGCGCGGGGGGGCTGCGCGCGGTT
>JBILUB010000128.1:0-6866 GCA_044371245.1 Opitutaceae bacterium | reverse complement strand
CGACAGTCCCGTCGCCGCGCCGACCGACATCGACGCAGCGCCGCTCACCCTCAGCCCCGGCCGCACCTACAGCCGCCGATACCCTTTCGGCGGCTAGTTTCCGCCCTCCCCTTTTCGTCCGTTCGCGTCCGCCACACCACCTCAGCCCAACCTCAACCCACCCACCCACATGCCCGAATACCTAGCCCCTGGAGTCTTCGTCGAGGAGACCAGCTTCCGCAGCAAATCCATCGAAGGCGTCAGCACCAGCACCACCGCCTTTGTCGGCCCGACCCGCAGCGGCCCGATCGGCGCCGTCCCCGAACTCATCACCAGCTTCGCCGATTTCGAACGCACCTACGGAGGCCTCGACGATCTCGCCTACTCCGGCGCGAGCGACCCGAAGATCAACTACATCGCGCACGCCGTCATGGCCTACTTCAACGAGGGCGGCGCGCGCCTCTACGTCGCCCGCGTGGCCGGCGCCTCCGCCACCGCCGAGGGCACCGATCTGGTCAACAGCCGCACCTCCAAATTCGTCGCCCGCTTCCCCGGCGCCTTCGGTGGCACCGCCACGACTCCCTCGGTCATCACCGTCGCGATCAAGGCCTCCGCTTCCTCCACCAACGCCGCCACCAAGGCCGTGGACGGCAGCTTCCTGCGCATCAACGCCAACACCCCCGTCCTCCTCGTGAAACGCGAGGGCGTCTGGCGCACCGCCGCCGGAGCCGCCCACACCTTCACCGCCGCCAACGAAACCGCCGGCATGGACCTGCTCACCCTCGAGGTCACCACCCTCGACGCCGACGGCCACCTTGCCGAATACAACGACCTCGGCCTCGACTCCGCCCATAAGCGCTACATCGGCACCATCCTCGCCAAGACGCCCGCCACCGCGGCCGCGCAGCTCTCCCAAGCCTTCGCCTTTGACGTCGCGAACACTGTAACCGCTTTTCAACTACACACGGCCTTCGCCCCCGACGCCAACAGCTCGGTCAAGACCATCAACCTCACCAACGGCTCCGACGCCCTGCCCGGCGCCGGCGACTACACCGACGCCCTCGGCATCATCGAAGGCATCGAGGGCGTCTCGATCGGCGCCTCCCCCGGCCACACCGAGTTCCCCGGCCTCGTCACCAGCGGCAGCAACGCCGTCACCCTCGCCCTCATCGCCCACGCCGAGAAACGCCGCTCCTACCGCATCGCCGTCCTCGACGTGCCGAAGGGCCAGCTCGTCGGCGGAGCGCAGACCTTCAAGGGCAAGATCGATTCCAAATACGCCGCGCTCTACTACCCCTGGGTCGTCGCCCCCAACCCGGATTTCAACCCCGCCGATCCCTGGATGCCGGCCGAGCTCGTCCTCCCGCCCTCCGCCTTCCTCTGCGGCATCTACGCCCGCAGCGACACCGAACGCGGCGTCCACAAGGCCCCCGCCAACGAGATCATCCGCTCCGCCGTCCGCTTCGAACGCCTCGTCACCACCGGCGAGCAGGAGGTCCTGAATCCGCTCGGAGTGAATTGCCTGCGCTTCTTCTCCGGTCGCGGCAACCGCGTCTGGGGCGCCCGCACGACCACCTCCGACCCCGAGTGGAAGTACGTCAACGTGCGCCGCTACTTCCTCTACCTCGAACACTCCATCGACCGCGGCACGCAATGGTCGGTGTTCGAGCCCAACGGTGAGCGGCTCTGGGCCAACATCCGCGACACCGTCACCAGCTTCCTCCACAACGAATGGGTCAACGGCGCCCTCCTCGGCGACAAGCCCGAGCAGGCCTTCTTCGTGAAGTGCGACCGCACCACCATGACCCAAAACGACCTCGATAACGGCCGCCTCATCTGCCTCGTCGGCGTCGCCGCGATCAAGCCGGCGGAATTCGTCGTCTTCCGCATCGGCCAGAAAACCGCCGACAACCGCGCCTGATCCTTCGCCGCCCACCCCGCCCATAATCCACCAAACGACCCACCCTTCCCATGCCACGCAGCACTCCCTACGGCGCGTTTAACTTCACCGTCAACCTGAACTCCCCCGGCGTCGACCCCGAGTCCGAGCTCGGGGGCTTCTCCGACGCCTCCGGCCTCGTGACCGAGTCCGTCATCGCCGAATATCGCAACGGCAACGCCAAGGAAAACCACGTCAGAAAAATTCCCCTGATGCACAAGGTCGGGGACGTCACGCTCAAGCGCGGCGTGATCGATTCGAACGAGTTCTTCGCCTGGATAAAACAAACCCGCGACGTCGGCTATAAAGCCAAACGCGACGTCGTCATCACCCTGAAAGACGAGACCGGCGCCGCCGTGCGAAAATGGAAGCTCCAGAGCGTCATCCCGCTCAAATACACCGGCCCCACCCTCGCCGGAAAAGGCGGCGACATGGCGATGGAGGAGCTCGTCCTCTCCGCCGAGGGCATGGACATCGAATGAGGTGACCCCGGCTCGCCTGCCTGTGAGCCCGCCCCCGCGCGAGCTCACAGGCAAGCGCCCGCCCTCGCCCCGCGTCGGCACCTCCGGCCCCGGCTTCACTCCCGCCCGAGCTCCCGCCCACCGCCCGCTCCCTCGGCGCTTCGTCGCTCCCGCCCTCCCTCACCGCACCCATGTCCGGCCTCCGCTTCCAAGCCGCACCGCCCGTCGCCGACGCGTCCCCCAACCGCGCCGACATCGTCTGCTTCGTCGGCTACGTCGCCCGCCGCCCCGCCGGCGCCCTGCCTGCGCCCGCCAAGCGCTGGCTGCAGGACCAAGGCTGGCGTCCGCTCAACGCGCCCGACGGCTCCCGCGCCGCCATCGACGATTTCGACCCCCTGCTCGACACCCCCGTGCCGCTCGAGAGCTTCGCGGCCTTCGACCAGCTCTTTGCCTGGGAGTCCCGCCCGGCCGACGCACAGGGCCGCCCGTACCCGACCTGGCTCGGCGCCTCCGTCCGTTCGTTTTTCCGCCAGGGCGGCGCCCGCTGCTTTGTCGTCCGCGTAGGGGATCCCTGGATACCCACCTACCTCTCCGAAGACGCCACCCCCGCAGCCCGGGCGGGGGCCGACGCCGCCCGCCTGCTCCGCCTTCGCCGCCTTTTCCCCGGCTACGCCGGCACGTCCGTCCCTTCCGCTGGCGATTCCGCGACCTGGCTCGGCCACGGCGTGCTCCTCGGTCTCGCCGAGGCCGCCACGATTTGTTTCCCCGACCTGCCCGAAATCGCCGCCGACGCCACCCTCGCGCCCACCGGCCTCGCCCCGCTCCCCCCCTCGCCCGAGACTTTCGTCGAGTGCGGTCCCGAAACGCCGCTCCCGCCCGACGAGACCCGCCAGATCTCTCCCTCCCCGGCCTGCACCACCGAGGGCTACATCCGCTGGTGCGAGGTCGTGCGCAGCTCCGCGCTTTTTCTTCAGGCCCACCGGCCCGACGTCCAGCTCTTGCTCGCGCTGCCGCTGCCCGCCCCCGGCGACGAAGGCGCGCTGATGCGGCGCCTCGACGACCCCATGCAGGCGCACGGTCTCTCCCAGTCGACCGACCTGCCCGGCGGTATCGCCTCCCCCCATGTCCAGCTGGCTTACCCGTGGCTCGTGACTCCCGGCTCCGAAGCCCTCCCCGGCGGCCTCGAGGCACCCGATGGCGTCTTCGCCGGCGTGCTCGCCCGCGCCCTTCCTCGCCTCGGCGTCGCTCGTAGTCTCGGCGCCCAGCCGCTCAACGGTGTCTTTGCGTTTTCACCCGATCTCCCCGCCACCGATCTCCGCCTCGACACCGCGCCCGACGCCCGTCCCGCCCTCATCCACCGCGTCTCGGTGCTCGGCCGCGCGCCCGACGGCCCGCGTGTCCTCTCCGACGTGACCACCAGCCTCGAAGTCCCCCACCGCCCCGCCTGCGTGCGTCGGCTCACCGCCGCCATCCTCCGCACCGCCAGCCGCCTCGGCGATGCCCTCGTATTCGATCCCAACGGCGAGCGTCTCCAGAGTGAATTGCAGGTCCGCCTCGAACGCCTGCTCGCCGATTTTTATGCCGCCGGAGCCTTGACCGGCGGCTCCGCCTCCGACGCCTACCGCGTGCGCTGCGACTCCACCACCACCTCCCAAAACGACCTGGATAACGGCCGCGTCGTAGCCGAGGTCCGCTTCGCTCCCGCCCACCCCGTCGGCCTCATCACCGTCGTCCTCGCGCTCCGCGAGGGCAACGTCGCCGCCGCCAGCGCGTCCGCCTGATCCAGCCCCGCCCGCCATGCCCGAATCCGACGCCACGCCCTTCGGCAATTTCCGCTACGAACTGGTTTTCACCGAAAACCTGCTCAAATCCGACGGCAAGACCCCCGGCCAGAGGCGCGACCTCGCCGGCGGCGCCTTTGCCGAATGCACCGGCTTCGAGGCCACCATGGAGCCCAAAGTCATCAAGGAAGGCGGCCTGAACTACGGCGCCCACCAACGGGTCGGCACCGTGAGTTTCGCCACCATCATTCTGCGCCGCGGCATGACACTTAACCGCGACCTCTGGCAATGGTTCCACCAAGTCACCCTGGGCGGCGCCTACACCCACCGCATGGACCTCGAGATCCGCCATCTCGATCTCGACGGCAAGACCGTCATCCGCACTTGGAAACTCAACCGCGCGCTCCCGGTTAAGTTTAAATCATCCGACCTCAACGCCAAGGGCGCCGAACTCGCCGTCGAGGAGCTCCACCTCGTCCACGAGGGCCTGCAACTCGCCACCTGATCCCCCCGCCGCCATGATCCAATCCAGCGAATTCAAGAAAGCGGAGTTCACCTTCAACACCTCCGCCGGCCAGCAAACCGTCCCGGTCGATTTTAACCCCGCCACCCTCGAATACGCCATCACCGTAAACACCCAGGGCGAGGGCGGCCAGGCCCAGCAGACCGCCAGCTCCTCCAGCGCCAAGCTCAGCCTCGAGCTCATCTTCGACTCCACCGATACCGGCGACGACGTCCGGGGCAAAACCAACAAGGTCGAACGCATGCTCCAGACCACCCCCGGTGAAGGCGCCAACCCTCCCCCCCAGGTCCTCAGCGAGGTCACCTTCGAGTGGGGCGCCTTCAAATTCATCGGCGTCGTGGATTCGTACAAACAGACGATGGATTTTTTCTCCGAAAACGGCGTCCCCCTGCGCGCCTCCGTCAGCCTGTCCATGTCTCAGCCGAAGTATAAATTCGACCAGGCGGCCGGGACCACCAAGGCCCAGACCGACCAGCCCTTCGTGCTCGCCGGCGGCTCCCCCGACCAGATCGCCAGAGACTCGGGCAACCCCTCCGCCGCCCGCGGCATCGCCTCCGCCAACGGTCTCGAGAGCCTGCGCAGCACCGCCTCCAAAAACCTCGGCGTCGGCGGCAGCCTCTCCCCCTCCGCCGGTGTCAAAATTGGCGCCCCGGCCATCTTCTCCACCGGCGCTTCGGCCGGCATCGGCGCCGGCTTCAGCGCCGGCGCCTCGGTCGGTTTTTCCGCCGGCGTCGGCGCCTCCGCCTCCGCCGGGCTCTCCGTCTCCGCCGGCGCATTCAGCGGCCTGCAAACCGGCTCCTCCCTCTCCGCTCCCCCGATAAAAACCGAAAAACTCTTCGCCGCCGCCTCCACCTCCGGCGTCGCCCCCGGCGCGCTTTTCGACGTCACCGGCCGCGCCGTCGCCCAGAGCAGCAGCACGTTCAAGACCGACGTCGGCGCCACCCACACCCTCCGCTTCGACGACTAGCCCCCCGCCCACTCCAGTCCTCTCGTCCCGCTCCCTCCCTCCCCGCCATGCCCATCATCTTCGACGAGGTCACCGCTGAGATCGCCCCACCCGCGCCCACCTCCAGCACCCACGAAAATCCCGACGCGCCTCCGTCCTCCCGCGTCGATGCCTCCGCCGTCCTGCGCGAGCTCCAGCTCATCGCCGAACGCGCCGACCGCCTCCGCGCCGACTGACACCCGCCCTGCCGCACCGCCGCCACGCGCTAGCTCCCCGCCCGCATGCCACTCATCCCCGTCAGCGCCCCGCCGACCTACTCCGCCCGGCCCACCGTGCGGCTAAACGGCCAGCCCGACGAGCGCACCGGAGCCCTGATCAACCGCCTCGTCATCAACGAGCAGGAGGGCGGCCTCTCCTCCCTGGAACTTCGCCTCTCGAACTCCGCCTCCCTCGACACCGGCGGCGCCGAGTACGCCTTCGACGCCCCCTCCGCCGGCGCCCTCGCCCTCGGCGCCGACATCATCATCGGCGCCGGCGATACCGACGCCCCCGTCGAGATTTTTCGCGGCCTCATCACCGGCCTCGAAGGCGTCTTCTCCGAGAGCGGCCCGCCCGAACTCATCGTCCTCGCCGAGGACTCCCTGCAAAAACTCCGCCTCGCCCGCCGCACCCGCGTCTTCGAAGACCAGAGCCTCGGCGACATCGCGCGCGCCATCGCGTCCGATCACGGCCTCAACCCCGTGATCAGCGGCCTCGACCAGAATTTCGGCGTCCAGGCCCAGCTCAACGAGAGCGACCTCGCCTTCCTCCGCCGCCTCCTCGCGCGCATCGACGCCGATGTCCAGATCGTCGGCGCCGATCTGCAGATCTCCCCGCGCGCCGAGGTCCGCCGCGGCGCCCTCACCCTCGCCCTCGGCGATGCTCTCAAATCCGCCCGCGTCCTCGCCGACCTCGCCCACCAGGTCACGAGGACCACCGTCAAGGGCTGGGACGTATCCGCTGGGTCACTACTCGAGGCCGAGGGCGGCGAGACCGCCCTCGGTCCCGGCGCCGGCGATCGCGGCGGCGCCCTCCTCGCGGACGCGCTCGGCCCCCGCCCCCACCATTCCTGCCACCACCTCGCCGCCACCCAGTCCGAGGCCGATGCCCTCGCCACCACCATTCGCAACCGGCGGGCCCGCCGGTTCCTCCGGGGCCAGGCCCCCGCCAGCGGCCATCCCGCCCTGCGCGGCGGCAC
>JBILUB010000325.1:0-3565 GCA_044371245.1 Opitutaceae bacterium | reverse complement strand
TCACCCTCGAGGGCCTCGGCGCCTGGTTCTCCAACACCTTCTACGTCTCCTCCGCCCGCCACCTCTACGACCTGACCCAAGGCTACCGCACCGAGTTCGAGGGCCAGTGCGCCTACCTCGGCACCGCGTAACGCACCACCCACCGTGCCCATCGATTTCCACGCCGACGCCCTCCACTCGTGCCACCTCGCCCAGGTGATCTCCGTGCAGGACCCCGACAACCTCGCGCGGGTAAAGGTCAGGCTCCTCACCGTCGATGGCGAGGGCACCGCCGAGCTCTGGGCCCGCGTCGCCGTCGCTTTTGCCGGACCCTCGCGCGGCGCCCTGTTCATCCCCGACGTGGACGACGAGGTCCTCGTCACCTTCGTCGCCGGCGACCCGCGTTTCCCCATCGTCATCGGCTCCCTCTGGAACGGCGGCCAGACTCCGCCCGAGCGCTTCTCCTCCGATCGCGTTGACCGCTGGACCATCACCGGCAAGGCCGGCACCCGCATAGCCATCGTCGAAGAATCCTCCGGCTCCGCCAAAATCGAGTTCACCACCCCCAACGGCGTCCGCGGCGTGCTCACCGACGAGGCCGGAGGCTCCGTCACTTTCGAAGACAGCGCTGGCAACTCCATCGTCATCGACACCCAGGGCATCGCCCTCCAAGCCTCCGCCAAGGTCAAGGTCACCGCCGCCCAGGTCGAGATCTCAGCCGGCATGGTCAAGGTCGACGCCGGCCTCTCCAAGTTCTCCGGCGTCGTTAAATGCGACGTCCTCCAGGCGACCACCGTCGTCGCCACCACCTACACCCCGGGCGCGGGCAACATATGGTAAAGCCCGGCACAGCTCACACCGACTGCGGTCACGAGGTCGCCCTCGCCGGCGCCTGGTCCGTCGCCGCCGACTCCGCGCCCGCCCTCCTCCAGCGCACCGATGAGGACTTCATCGACGCCCTCCTCGAAGAGCTCCAGTCCGACGCCTTCGCCGACCTCACCCGCACCCACCGCCCCACCCTCGTCGGCGAAGACGGCCTCCTCCGCCTCTACCAACCCGTACACCGCGTCTTTAACCTCGCACTCCTCGAGGCCCACTGCACCGGCTTCGGCCAGCCCCGCCTCGACGCCCGCCAGATCGACAGCGCCGGCCTCGTCGTCCGGCGCGTGCGCACCGTGGGCAACACCTCTGTCTACGACGCCTGGTGCGCCACCAAGCGCCGCACCATCGGGTGGGTCCCCCTCCCCTCCGCCACCGACCCCGAGCACCTGCGCGATCCCTCCGTCTCCCGCCGCCCCGCCCCGCGCTACACGGCCGATCCCGACTTCGACCGCGCCCGCTTCGCCCCCGGCGACCAGCACGACGAGGAGTTCACCTCCCTCTTCGTCGCCCCCGCCCCCGTCGCCGCCCACACCACCCGCACCGTCCTCTACGGCGTCATCCCCGTCACCAGCACCTCCCGCGCCGGCCCCCTTCCCCGCGGCCCCGAGCCTTCCGCCACCTCCTGGTCCGCCCACCTCTCCCTGCTGCTTCGCGCCAGCCCGGCCGCCACCCTCTGGCCCGACTCCACCGCCAGCGAGCGCGCCGCGCGTCTCGAGCCCGAGGACCTGAAAAACTTTCCCGCCCCCGCCCCGGGCTCCCCCAGTCCCCTGCCCGGCGCCACCCGCTTCGTCCTCCTCGTCCGCCAGCTCGCCCAGGAGTTTAGCCTGCTCCGTCCCGTGAACGCCGCCACGACCGCCGCCCTGCTCGACGAGCTCGACACCCTCCGCGTCGAACTGGTCGACGGCGGCACTCGCCCCCTCGGCTCCTACCTTCGCGACGCCGCCCGACTCTACTTCGAAGAGCCCACCCCGTCCCTCGCCCTGCCCCGCCCGCACCGCTGGCCCCAGATCAGCGCCCCCTCCGCCGATCGCCTCCTCGACCGCCTCCGCCAGATTACCTCCGAAATCGAGCTCGGTCTCTTCAGCAGCGCGAACAACGCCGGCCGCTACGACGACCCCACCGCCCGCTACGTCATCCGCGCCTTCATTCGCGTCAAACAACCCTGCGACTGCCCGCCCAAGATCGTCTGGTCGCCCTACGGCGAGCCCTTCGCCATCGCCCCCTGGTTCGAGCCCGGCCCCACCGGCCCCACGCCCATTTCCCTGCCCGACCTCACCCCCGATTTTCTCCGCAAAGCCAAACCCAACGTCGCCTTCTCCGTCCCCGCCAGCCTCGCCAACGTGCTCAACCAGGATCCGAAAAAGTTCCTCGAAGGCAGCGCCGGCCGGGGCTCCGGCTTCACCCTCGATTGGATCTGCGGCTTCAGCATCCCCATCATCACCATCTGCGCGTTCATCGTCCTGAACATCTTCCTCAACCTGCTTAACCTCATCTTCCGTTGGCTGCCCTTCGTGAAGATCTGCATCCCCTTCCCGCGCAAAAAATGATCCCCGCCCCTCCGCTCGGCTGGCCCCTCCTGCCAGTCCCCGACGCCCACGGTCGCCTCGCTTGGCCCACCCTCGAACAGAGCGTCGCCCAGCAGATTCGCGTCATCCTTCAGACCCGCCCCGGCGAACAGCTCATGCGCCCGACCTACGGCGCCGGCCTGGAAAACTTTCTTCACGAGCCCAACACCCTCACGACCCACCGCCGCATCCGCGACCTCATCCAGTCCCAGCTCGCCCGGGGCGAACAACGCATCGTCGTCGACGACATCTCCGTCGCCGCGGTCCCGAGCCGGCCTGGCCAGATCCGCGTCGAGATCGCCTACCGCCTCCGCCGCACCGGCGCCCCCGCCCGCGCCGGACTCACCCTCGAAGTCGCCGGCGCCTAGCTCGTATCCGCCCGGTCATTACGCCATCCTCCGCCACCCTCGCCATGCCCATTCCCGTCCCCTCCCTCGACGATCGCTCCTACCAGGACCTGGTGGACGAGGTCCTCGCGCGCATCCCCGCCCACACCCCCGAGTGGACCAATCCCGTCCCCGGCGATCCCGGCCGCACCCTCGTCGAGCTTTTCGCCTGGCTGACCGACACCCTGCTCTACCGGGTAAATCTCGTCCCCGAGCGCCAGCGCCTCGCTTTCCTCCGCCTGCTCGGCGTCGGCCTCCGCCCGGCCCGCGCCGCCCGCACCCTCATCTCGGTCCACTTTGCCCAGCCCGAGTTCACCGGTGCCCAGCCCCTCCCGCCGCTCACCCGCGTAAAGGGCCCCGTCTCCTTCGAA
Source organism: Opitutaceae bacterium (assembly GCA_044371245.1). GTDB lineage: Bacteria > Verrucomicrobiota > Verrucomicrobiia > Opitutales > Opitutaceae > IMCC26134_A. The sequence continues at coordinate 382 of JBILUB010000325.1, read as the reverse complement.
ACCCGCTCCGAGCTCACCGTCCTGCCCGTCCTCGCCGAGCCCTACTGCAAACGCCCGCTCTCCCCCGCCGAGCTCTCCGCCATGCGCGGTAAGATCGCCGCCCTCGCCCAGCTCTACCCCGCCGACGAGAAAAACCGCCCCGCCGTCCCCTACCTCACCACCCCCGTTTTCCCCAACGGCCAGCCCGACCCCGCCGGCTTCGACCTCATCTCCGGCAGCGTCGACCACACCCTCTGGTTCGCCCTCCTCGCCCCCACCGAGGACCCCGTCACCCTCCCGACCAAAATCACCGAAATCCTCGCCACCCTCGGCCAGACCCCGGACGGCGGCCCCCGATACCTTAATCTCGGCCGCTCCCCCAAAATCCTCCACCCCCCCCTCG
>JBILUB010000416.1:0-2823 GCA_044371245.1 Opitutaceae bacterium | reverse complement strand
CGGGCCGAAGCCCGCGTTTACCGTCGCCGGAGCGTAGGCGGCATCGGAGGTGATCACGATTTTGTCCACCATCAGGCCGTCGGAGCGGCGCATCATGTCGAAGGTATGCTCACCTGCTCCGAGTGCTTTCACCGGAGCGGGGATCCAGATCCAGGCGCTGGTGGTTTTGTCGGGGTAAAGCGAGCGGTGCTCGATGCCGTCGAAGCCGACGATCACCGTGTGATTTTTATTCAACGCTCGCCCCCGCACCCGCAGCCACGCGAAGTAGTTGCCCGCTTCGGCGACGCGGAAGCGGTAACGTACGGTCGCGGCGGCACCCCAGGTGGAGACCGTCGTGTTGTGGTAGTAATTCCACAGGTAAGAGGAGCCCGAGAAGGGCACCTTCACGTCGTCCAAAATCATCCAGCCGTAGGTCTCGCCGTTGAGGGCTTGGACGTCGTAGTTTTCCGCCTCGATCGAGATCAGCCCGTTCACCGGCTGCGAACTCGGGAGCACGGTCGACACCCGCAGCGTGGCCGCCGCGGAGGTGGTGGAGCCGGCGCTGTTGCTCGCGACGACCCGGTACTGGCTGCCGTCGGCGCCCAGCTCGGGCACGCCGAGGTCCAGCACGGGCGAGGTGGCCCCGGAGAGGTCGGCCCACGCTCCGTTACGCGGACGCATCTGCCACTGGTAAGTGGGCGCGGGAGAGCCGGCAAAACGAGTTTCGAAACGCGCCGCCCCGCCGGGGAGCACGGCCAGATCCTTTGGCTGGCGCACCACCGAGGGGGCCGGACGGGTGTCGTAGGCGATGTAGACACCGAGACCGGGCCAGAGAATCTCCATTCCGTGCTCCCCGCCCTTGTCGAGCTCGATGGTGTTCTCCCCGACCCGCAGATACTCGGTGGGGAAAGTTTCCGCCGGATAAAAGAAGGGATGATGATCCGCCGCGTTGAAGGTGAGGCCCATGTCCTCGTTGTCCCCTCCGGGCCAAAACTGAAACATGAAACGCGCCGCCGTCGCCTGTCGCAGGTCACCACCGAGCCCGGCCACCGAAAACTTCGCCGTCCGATCCTGAATGCGGGAGCTGGAAGATTTGAAGTTGGGCGGGGTGAGCGTGGGCCGGGCCAGTTCGACGTGGCGATCAGGACGCACGAAGTTCACGCCGGTCACCGGCTGGAGCATGGTCATGACACCGTCCGGCGAGGTGAGGAAGGCCGAGATCTGCATCGGCTGGGTCTGATTGGGCAGCCACTCGACGTTCCACGTCGTCAAGAAGGGGGCGCTCGTATCCGTGCCGATGTGGTCGATCAAATCGATAAACGCGTTCCGGTTGAAATGCTTTAAACGGTAGTGCCACCGCCGATACAGAGTGTCCCCGTTGCGGTCGAAATCATCGTAAAGCCCGAGGAAATCCACCCGCGATGCCCCGGTCGCCTCGGCGGTGATCACCGGCCGCGCGCCACCAGTGCCGACCAGCGAGCCACCCGCGGTCGGCGAGGTGATCGCGCCCGTGGGATGGGGTTTGAGAGCCGGGTCATAGTAGACCCGCAACACCATCTCATAAAGCAGACTCTGATCATAGCCGGCCTCATAGGTCGCCGGGTTCGAGAGCCACTTTGAGTTGGTGAACTTATAGACGTTGTTCGTCGGCTGGAGCTGGCCGAGCGGGATCGTCACCGTGGGGTAAATATGGAAAAAATACCCGCTGTTCAAAATCGAGGCGGGACGAACCAGTTGCTGGTACGGATTGTTATTGATCGAGACGTGCAGCACCGGCGCACCGCTGTGACCCTGGTTGTAACCGACGGTCAGCTCGGCCTTGATCGCGTGCTCGAGGTCGAGCACATACGGCGTCGGTTGAGGGTTGGCCGGCGCGGCCCGGAAGGGCCCGAGGGGATAGTTTCGATCCAGGTTACTCGCTCCGCCAAACTGCCCGCCGATACGATAAAAGCCGTCGGCACCAAGCGCGACGCGATACTCGCGCCACACTTCACCCGGTTCGGGATCCGCGCGTAGATTTGCGCTCAGCGAAAGCGCGGCGATCACACATGCCAACAGGGTAAGACGCAGTAGACGATACATGGGGATATTCGCCAAAACCAGGCGAAGGGCTTGGGGACTCGGGGGAAGTAAAACTCAGGGGGGAAACTAAGGAGAATATCCTAACGAAGCGCCGCTCCAGGTCGATTGAAAAGACCGCAAGAAAAGAGTTTAAGCGCCTCCAAATAAGTAATTAATCAAATAATATTCCGTGATAGATTCGTAAAGAGCGACAGGGGAGGAAGACAGGCTCGTTCTAGGCGAAACTCCCCACCGAGGAATAAACGCTCTCTCGGTCGAAAACGAAGGCCCGTGATCCGCTCCTTGCGCCTACCAAAACAGGGGAAGGTGCCCGAAACGCGGAGCTGAAGAACGCATTTTTAAAGCGAACCCTGCGCCCGAAGTTTCGCCGCCTCGAGTCGGCGAACACCGTGCGGGGAGGCACGGTGTTTTTGCCTGATCGTCCGGCCAGCGCCGCCTCATCGCGGCGTCCGCGGCGCGTCTCCCGCGGGCCTACTGCGAGCCGAGCGGACGGCGGGGATTGCGAGAGACGAAATCAACCAGGGCCCGGTATTTGTGGGCCTCCTCAAGGGGCTGCCCGGTGCGCTCCAAGGCGCCCCAGGCGCCGCGCCCGCCCGCCTTACCCACGTGGCAATAGTGGCTGAAGTGGACGTAGTGCTTCGCCATCTCCGCGAGGTATTCGGCGTAGAGTTCGGCCATCACGGGCTGCCGATTCATCACGTCGGCGCTCTTGCCGACATGTTGCCCACCTTCATACGCGATCAATTTTAGCCCGGCTGCGTT
>JBILUB010000053.1:0-10474 GCA_044371245.1 Opitutaceae bacterium | reverse complement strand
CAGGGAAACTTTATTTCCGATCCGGTCAGTGTGACTACCGGAGAGTTTTACGAGAACGATACGGATCTTCGCGTGGAGGGCCCGCTGCCGATCGTGTTTTCGCGCAATTACACCAGCCGGAATACTTCGCGCAGTGAATTGGGCTACAATTGGCTGAGCGGATACCCTGCGTATTTGATACCTTCCGGGGATTTGGCTTATATTCAGGCTGCGGATACCGGTGGTGCGGTGATTTTATTCCGGAGGGTGGGCATATTAGACATATGGCGACCTTTGACTGCGGATAATCCTGAGATTGGCAGCGTGGGGGGTGGCTCGAATAACATGCTCAATAGTCAAATTGTCCGCTTGGCGTCCGATATATATGAATGGCGACTTCCTGATGGATCGGTGCGTGAATACATCGTCAAATCTTTTCCAACCACACTTTCTGGAACTGTTTATAATCGCACGCGCCCTTATTTGAACAAATTAAAAGACAGTCAGGGTAATGTGCTGACATTTCTTTTCGGAACCAATGCGGCCGATGGTAATTATGGTCGAATCTCGAATATAAAATCTTCTTCCGGCGGTTCGATCAATTTCATTCACAACACAAAGGGATTGATCACAAACGCTACCGCCAACGATGGGCGTGAAGTGGTCTACACCTACAGCGCCACTGATGATTTGATTACGGTGACACTGCCTGACGGTAAAAATACCGCATACCTTTACAGCACCGATGGCAATCGCTACATCACACGTGTAACCAAACCTAACGGGCGTGTCCTTGAAAACACCTACGATAGTTCTGGTCGCGTCACCCTGCAAAAAGCAACAGTCAATCCCGCCCGGCCCGGTATTCTTATCGTGAATGCGACGTTTGATTATAGTGTGGGGGGGAGAACCAAGGTTAAAGACGCCTACAACCGCGAGACGATCTACGAACACGCTGGTGGACTAATAACGGCCATTCGCGAACCCGAGAACACTGTAACGCTCAAGGAATGGTATGCTTCCACCGACACCCCTGCCGGCGCCTACCAGCGTTCCCTTAAAAAAGTCACCGATCCGCGCGGTTTGATCACCGAGTATAAATACGACGTTCAGGGCAATATCATTGAGACAAAACTCACGGGCGACCTCGACGGAGACTCGGCCGCCACCGAAACAACCACAACTAGCGCTACATTCAATACTTCCAATCTCCCCACTTCCATTACCGATCCACGGGGTATTATCACTGAATTTGCTTACACCGACGCAACGTATCCTTACCTGCCCACCCAGCTCACTACCAAGAAAGGCGTCGACACCCTTCGAATCGACAAACTCGCTTACACCCAGCGCAGCGGTACCGATGTCAACGGCCAGCCCATCTTGGCCAAAGGTCTGCTACTCACTAAAACCGTCGCCTTCGGCACCGCCGACGAAACCGTTACCACCTACGACTACGACGCCACCGGCTTCCGCACCTCCGAAACCCGCGCCACCGGGACCACCGATCCCGCCGTCGTCCTGACCTACTCGCCCACCGCCCGCCGCGAAGTCGCCTCGATTACCGACGCCCTCGGCCGCAGCACCACCTTCACCTACGACGGCCTCTCCCGCGTCCGCACCACCACCGTCAAAAACGAGCTCTCGGCGACCCTCGCCGCCACCGAGACGATCTACACCTCCAACGGCGAAGTTGCCAAAACCGACGGCCCGCGCACCGACCCCGAGGACTGGATCGAGCACGACTACGATCAGGCCGGCCGCCCCTCGGAAGACCGCGTTTACCGCACCCAGGCCAAACCCGACGGCTCCGGCGTCGAAGCCCCGCTCGCCGCCACCCTCAAAGCCGTCACCACCTACCGTCACGACCTCTTCGGCAACCTTACCTTGGTGATCGACCCGCGCGGCCACGCCTCCACTCACCAATATGACGGCCTGGGCCGGCTCACTTACACCCGCCGCTTCTCCTCCACCCACGCCTCCGCCCTACTCGCGCAAAACACCGCCGACCTGGCCGCCTATCGCTCCTACGACGGCTCCCTGCCCTCGGGCGTCACTACGCTCTCCGTCGAATCCTTCACCTACGAACCCGGCGGCGAGATCGCCACCCGCACCAACGTCCTCGGCGGCGTGACCACCACCCTCTACACCGCCCGCGGTCAGCCCCGCAAACGCACCCAAGCCGACGGCTCCGTGAGCGAATGGCGCTACCTGCCCGACGGTCGCCTCTTCAAAGAGATACTCCGCAACGGCACCTACTGGCAGACCACCTATAACGACGTCGCCCGCACCGTCACCCGCACGCTCCGCAAGCCCGACGCCACCGTCCTCGCCACCGAGACCCGCACCTATGACCGCCGCGGCAACCTCGTCTCCACCACCGACGTCGAGGGCCACGTGCGCACCACGACCTACGATGATTTGGACCGCGTGAAAACCACCACCGGCCCGGTCGCCACCGCGACCAGCGCCCGGCAGACGACCACGACCGTTTATGACGCCGCCGGCAAGACCCTGCGCGTGGTGAACGCCCTAGGCGAGGCTGCCGTCACCACCACCGACGCACTGGGCCGTCCCGTCCTCGTCGAAATCAAAAGCGCGGCCGACGCCGTCATCCGTCAAACTGCCTATGCTTACTCCGCCGACCATCAGTCCGTCACGGTCACAACAGGCACCGGTGCCGCCGCGTTCACCCGCACGACCTACACCGATCCCGCCGACCGCCCCCTGCTGGAGATCGACGGACTCGGGAAAACCACCCGCCACGCCTACGACCTCGGTGGCAACCGTCTCGCCACCACCGATACGCTTGATCGCACCACCACGTGGACTTATAACGCGCTCAACCAGCCGCTCACGCAGACTCTGCCCGACGGCAACCTCACGACCTTCACCCATGACGCCGCCGGCAACCTGACCCTCCGCGCCATGGCCGCCGGCCTCTCTTCCGAGACCGTTTACGACAACGCCGGCCGCGTCACCTCCTCGCGCCTCTACAACGGCACCACGGTAAGCCGGTCCTTCGCTTATGGCTACTACGACGCGGCTAGCGTGTGGGCCGGCCTGTTGCAGGCGACCACGGCACCCCGCGCCACCGTCACCACGACCTACGACGACTTCCTCCGTCCGCTGACCGTCTCCAGCTCTGGACTCTCAGCTCTGGACACTCAGCTCAGCAGCACCACCACCTACGCCTACGACAAACGGGGCTTGCTCACCTCCGCCACCCAGACTTCCCCCACTGCCGGAACCCCGACCACGGTTGCCCGCGTTTATGACGCCTATGGGCAGCTCACCACCGAAACCCTCTCCTTAAACGCTGCCAATCATTCCACCGTGGTCCAGAAGTGGGATGCGGCCGGGCGTCGCCTCAGCCTTGATGAAACTCATGCCACCCGGGCCGACCCCCTGTTCCAATACGCCTACCGCGCAGACGGCCTTCTCTCGCAGATAACCACCCTCAACGCCCAGCTTCCCACCCTCACTTTCACCTATGCCGACAACGGCCTGCCGACCAGCCGCGCCCACGCCCTGCGCACCCTCACCATCAACAATCGTGACGCCGTCGGTCGCATCACCCGGCAGAGCCACGACGTAGCCGGAGTCCAAGCCCTGCGCGAAGATCTCGCCTACCGTGCCGATGGCGGCATCGCCAGTTACCAGACCACCCATGCATCGCCGACCCTACCCTACGCCTGGGATGAAACTCGCGCCTACGCCTACAACTCGAGGGGCCAGGTGACCGGGGAGGATTTTTCGATGGGAGCGCAGCAAAACCTGACGATCGGCTACGAATTTGACCAAGGGCTGCCCGGGGTGGGCGTCCGCACGCGGGCCAAGACAGGTCTGGGCAAGCCGCTGGGCTGGGAAGTGGTGTCGGCGGCGGATACCCTGGCGCGGGTCACACAAGATGAGCAGTCCCCGGCGGGAGGGCATTTTGTGGCCGCCGCGGGCGTGGCGTTCGGTGCCGATCACGTGAACCTTTACGTGGACGGAGTGGCGGCGGGCCCGGCTATGCACCCGGGCTGGTCCGATCCCATGGGGGCCTGGTCGGCCAACTTCGATTTGCGGCCCGGCAGCCACACCCTGGTGGCCGAGGCGGTGTTTCCCGACGGCCAGCAGACCGCGACGGCCACCAGCACGTTTACCGTTTCAGGAACGGTGGTCGCCTCCGCAGTGGTGACTTGGGGCAGCGCCTACGATGCCGACGGCAACGCCACCTCGCGCACTGGCAGTAACGGCACAACCCAGACGCTCACGTGGGACGCGTTCAACCGCCTGATCAAGGTGACGCAGCGCGACACGGCGAACAACGGCTACGACTGGACCGCCGTTTACGACGCCTTCGGCCGTCGGCTCAAAACCACGCAGCAACCGGTTGTTGCCAACGTCGCCAGCGGCGCAGCCACGGTGATCGCGTCCACCTTCGACCCGCTGGTCGAGTTTTTGGAAATCGGCGTGGCGGTCAACGGAGTGAAGTCGTGGAAAGTTTACGGTCCGGACCTCAACGGCATCTACGGCGGTTTGAACGGCACGGGCGGATTGGAAGCCACGATCCTTGATGCCGATGGTACGGTCAAAGGCGTGCTTACCGACGCCTTTGGCCACGGTGTCGCCACGGTCACGGGAACCACCGTCGCCTGGTCGTCCACCCGGGTCGGCGGCTACGGGCCGCTGCCGGGGGTGAGTGCCGAGGTTCTGACCGTCGCGAGCCGCGTGGCCGAGGCCAACGCGTGGCGCGGCCGCCGCATCGACCCCACTGGGTTTTATAACTTGGGCGCCCGCTACTACGAGCCCCACTCCGGCCGCTTCCTATCCCCCGACCCCTTCGGCCACGGCTCCGACATGAGCCTGTATGCCTTCGCAAACGGCGACCCCATAAACCGTTTCGACCCGGATGGACGGCTGGCGAAGAAAATCATCAACGCCTTCGGGGCCAGCGAGACGGAAAGGATGATGAACGAGGCCGAAGAGGTTCGCTCGCTCGTGCGGCAAGCACAGCAGATGAACGCGGATTACGGCACGGCCGGGCATCTTATCCGGGCCTTTCCGGTGATAAATATAGGGCCCAACATCCATGATTTTTATCTAGGGGAAACGACTTCCGGGCGGGTATACGAACCGATGGAATGGGCCGTGAAGGGTGTTGACGTCGCGTTGATTGCTTTGCCGACTTCGCGTGTCTTTGCCGCGCGCTTCGCAACCCCAGGCAGGGTATCGGCGCAGTTGATAACAACGACAAATTCGCCTGGCGGAATCACATGGACCCAAGCCGCAGAAAATGGATTGGTGAATCCCAAGAGCCTTGTTTCGCGGCAAGGGCCTTCGGAAATGACCAGCAACAAGGTCAAGAGGCTGACCAAAGATATGCAGCAATATGGGTTCGATCCCGCTCATCCAATCGAGGTGGCAAACGTTAACGGCCAACAGATCATCATTGATGGTCATCATCGTGCCGCAGCCGCTGCACGTGCAGGCGTTACAGAGGTGCCTGTAACTGTTACCCCAGTGACTCCTGAGCGGGCGGCTCAGCTAGCTCGTGAGGCCGCCGACGCTGCTGCCGAGAGAAGTTTCCGCCAATAAACCAAATGGACGTGATCGAGCATCTCCGCGCGTTCGCTTCAATACAGCGAGGACTTATCTTCGCCCTGTGTGAACTAGATGGCGTGAAAGAAAACCCAGGGCTTGTTGGAGTTCCTCGGCAAGGGGCCTTGACGCATAATGATGGTTTTTGGGAGTTCCAGAAGCACGGTGCCGGCGTCTCGTTCAACGAGACCGGCGCGGGAACCGTGGTCGACGCACACATCGAAATGTTCGACCTCCCCGACGCATTGGACGCTTGGCGCTTGGTGCAATATTTTGAATCACGTGGCGTCGAAATCGTAGGTTATCGCAACGAGTCGTTTGATGTGACCAATGAACGGAAGGTTGAGGCGCTACTGGCCTGCTTACTTGAAGACGGAAAGCTATCTACTGTAGGCCGAGGTGGCTTGTATCGCCTGTGTGAATCCTAGTCGCTCGTCATTCGCAACGTCCCCAACCGATGCAGTCGCAAGCGACTGCGGCACACGTCGCGCCAGCCAGCGCCCCGAGCCGCGCCGTCTGTCACGCCGTCTGCTTCCTCCCTCGCCCCGACAAGTCGGGGCTCGGTCCGGTGTCTAGCAACCCCGCCGGGGAACGGCCCACGCGGCAAGAATGCCGCGTAGGGGCGGCGCTCCGATAAGATCCGCGCCGGCACGTCACGCAGTCCGTCCGCTGCACTCCCGGCCTGCGAGTCGTGCCCGTCCTATAGTGACCGGCGGGGACCCCGCTGCGCCCGGCTGACCGGGCGTCCCCTCAACCTCGCGCAGCCAGGGCGGGCAAGCCCGCCCCGCGCGGCGCGAGGGTCGGGGCCAATGCTGTCTCACTTTAAGTCATTGAGCATCAACTGTAAGCGTCCGCTTAGCGACCTCGTAGGCAGGTGAGAGGCGACGTGATAGTCTGCGTGGATGAACGTGACTATGACGGAGGTGGTGGACGACGGGCGGAGGCCGGATCGGCTGGGGCGTGTGCGCACGCCGCGATGCCGTCGGGAGGAGTTGCTGGCCGAATATGATCGCAGCGGGATGTCACAGGCGGCGTTCGCGAGGCGGGCGGGGGTGAGGTATCCGACCTTTGCGCATTGGGTGCAGGAGCGTCGGCGAACCGACGGTGGCGAGGCCGCGCCCGCGGCGACGGCGCCGCGGTTCGTCGAGTTGCGAGTGCCGGCGGCGCCGAAGGCTTCCGTCATCGCTTCGGCGGATCTGAGCGTGACGCTGCCGGACGGCGTAGTGTTGCGGGGCGCGCAGCCCAAGGCTTTGGCCGCGCTCGTGCGGGCGCTGCGGGAGGCGTGAGCGATGGGCCTGCCCTTGATCGGCCTGCCGCAGGGCCTGCGCATTTACCTCGCAGTGGAGCCGGTGGACATGCGCAAGCAATACGACGGGCTCTGGGCCTTGGCCTCGCAGCACCTCGGGCTCGACCCGAAGGGAGGGGCGCTCTTCGTCTTCACCAACAAGACCCGCGACCGGGTTAAACTCCTGCATTGGGACGGAAGCGGCGTCTGGGTATTGGCGAAGCGTTTGGAGCAGGGACGCTTCAGCTGGCCGCGAGGCGCCGGAGAGGACTCGCGCAAGCTCTCGCTGGAGCCCGCCGCGCTCACGCTTCTGCTCGACGGGATCGACCTGCGGGACGGCGCGAAAAAAGCGTGGTATGAGCGCTGAAAAAACTCGACGATCGCGTATCCATTTATTGCCTACGCGGAGCCTTCGCCGTCTCCATGCCGCCGCTCGCCGAACTGCCCGCCGCCTACCTCGCCGTGGAGCGGGAGCGCGACGAATTAAAGAGCGTCAACGGGGCGCTCAAGGACGAGGTCGCAACCCTGCGCTGGCAGTTGGAGAAGCTGCGCAAGCTCGTCTTCGGCTCCGGCAAAAGCGAGAAGCTGGACCGCGCCCAGCTCACCCTCGCGCTCAAGGAGCTGGAGGCCGCGGTCGAAGCCGCGGAACGCCCGGCGCAGGCGGTCAGCTACGAGCGGCGAGCGCCCGCTGCGGCGGCCGAACGGCGCTCCGCCGCCGAAAAGCAGTTTGAGAAGCTGCCGGTGCAAGAGCTCGTCGTGATCGAGCCCGAAGCGGTGAAGGCCGACCCCGAGGCTTACGAGAAGATCAGCGAGGAGCGGACCTTCGAGGTGGAGATCGTCGCGCCCAAGCTCTTCAAGCGGATGATCGTGCGCCCCAAATACAAGGCGAAGGCGGATCGTGCGCTGCCGCCGATCATTGCGCCCGCCCCGGCCCGTGCGGTGCCGGGCGGCCACGCCTCGGCCGGCCTGCTCGCCTGGGTCTGCGTGGCCAAATACCTCGATCACCTCCCGCTCTACCGGCAGGAAAAGCAACTCGCGCGCTGGGGCGCGCAAATCTCGCGCTCCACCTTGTGCGAGTGGATCCGCATCGCGGCCGATTGGCTGGAGCCGATCTACAAGGCGATGCTGCGCCGCCTGCTCGAGGGCGACTACGTGCAGGCGGACGAGACGCCGATCAAATGCCAGGATCCGGATCAAGAGGGCCTGGGCATCTTCCAAGGCTACCTCTGGGTCGTTACGCGGCCCGGCGCGGACGTGTGCTTTGACTGGCGCACGAGTCGCCGGCACGTCGAGGCCACGACCTTGCTCAAGGGGTTTAAAGGCATCCTGCAGGCCGACGGCTACGCGGCCTACGACGCGCTCGCGGCGGAAGCCGGCGCGGGCGAGGTGGTGCGCCTCGGCTGCTGGGCGCATGCCCGCCGTAAGCTCTTCGAGGCGCAAGGCGAGGACCTGCGCGAGGTCGGCGTGATGCTGCGCTTCATCGGGTGGATGTATGCCCGCGAAAAGGAATGGGATCAGGCCGATAAAGAAGCGGAGCGCCAACGCGACCCGGCCGCGCGTGCGAAGCTGCGCCAGGAACGCTTCACCCGCGGCCTCGCCTGGCTGCACGCGCGCGTGCTGGGTTTGCGCGAACGCGTGCGCCCCAAGTCGGGCCTCGGCGCGGCGGCCGGCTACCTGCTCGCCCAGTGGGAAAGCCTGGCTGCGCACCTGCGCCACGGACAAACCCGGCTCGACACCAACGTGGTCGAGAACGACATCCGGCCCACCGCGCTGGGGAAGAAGAACTGGCTCTTCATCGGCCACCCCGACGCCGGCAAGCGCACCGCCATCCTCTACTCGATCATCATCTCCTGCCTGCGCCACGGCCACGACCCCGAGGCGTATATCCGAGACCTGCTCACCCGCCTGCCCGCGATGAGCAACCAGATCGACCTGGCCCCGCTTACCCCCTCGCTCTGGAAAGCCCCCGCGCCCGCGGCGGCCGCGACGACCGCAACCACGGCCTGATCTACGACCGTGCCGCCGTCGTAGTGGCCACAAACTTGGTCACCACTATGACACCGCCCCGTCTCGTAGTAGTCACCACACGACTGCTCCCCGTCGCCCGCTACCTCGTCAAGGAGGTCGCCGAGCAAACGCTTACCATCAACTGCCCGGTGTCCGGTGTGTTTGGCTGGCTTGTGTCATGATCTCCAAACAGTTCATAGATGGAGAGTTTGGAAAGCGCGTGCAACGACAGGACCTGGACGAAGGTCGTCAGATTTGTATCAATGCCGAGCTGCTTGCGGGTGATGGCCATAGCCAAATAGACACAGACGGAAGCCCACAACTGGAGGCGGACCGCGGTGTTGGTGGTGCCATAAAAGGTCTGAATACACAGGCCGTGCTTGAGCCACCGAAAGAACAGCTCGATTTGCCAACGCTGCCGATAGGCGTCGGCGATCACCGCCGCCGGAGCGGCCCAAAGATTGGTCCAGAACGCCAGCCGGCGGTGATGCTCGGCGTCGTAGATGCTCACGCGCCGAATGTCTCCCGGCCAATGTTTGGGCACGTCGGTGCCGTTGAACCGGATGGTTTGATCGGCTCGCAGCGGACCAGAGCGATCAACCGGCCGCGACGCGGCGACATAGAACCGCACGTCCGGCCGTTCGCGGATGACGAAAAACGCGCCGTGGTCGGCCATGCGACGGAGCCGACGAAAGTCGATGTATCCACGGTCCATGACGTAGAGCGTGCCCGGCTCGACGGGCATCGTGTCCAGATAACCCATGTCGCTGTCTGTGGCGGCGGTTACGTTTACGAATGCCGGGACCGGACCCTGCAAATCCAGTCCGGCGTGCAGCTTGAGGGCGGCCTTGTTGCCGGTGTAGTTGGCCCATGGGCACAGCGCCAGGCTCAGGTCGATCAGCGAGGAATCCACCGCGATCACCGGCAGGTCCAAATCGATCACGCGCGGCTCGTCGTGATAGAGCGAGCGGGCCTTGGCGATAAGTTTGCCCGCCACATGCGCCCACGGTTGCCAGTCGCGTTGCGTGTTGGCGCGAGCCAGGCTGCTGCGGGTGATCGAAGAACGAAATCCCATGTGGTAAGCCAGTCCGGCCTGGGCGCACAGGCATGCTTCAATATCACGCAGGCTGCGCCGGAGGGTCATCTGCGCAAAACAAAGCGCCAAAAAATGATCCCACGCCGAAAGCGCGTTGCCGCGCGGCATCACCGAATCGCATGCACTATATGCACGCCGGAACTCCCAGTGTGGGATGCGTGCCATGACTTGGGTGAAAACAGTCTGCCCGGTGTTCATCGGGCGTTTGACCCCGAAAAACACCGTCCGCGTTCAAATCGTGAGCAGGCTTTCGCTGTCCTAACCCCATATAAAAATGCTGCTTACCGCACTGCGCTCTCCCTGAACTGAGACAGCATTGGGGCTCGCCCTCGCCCGCCCCAAAGCGGCGGGCGTCAGCGGTTCGGCTCCTTCGTCGCCTCAGGGGGGCCGCATGGCCCCCCGCTGCGCGAAACCGTTGGGCTTGCCCCGATGGGATCGGGGCGTTTGGTCGCCCACGGTTGGGGATCGGGTCGAACGCCTGCGCGGACGGCTTGGCGGCTGCACTCCGCTCTGGCGGCTAC
>JBILUB010000415.1:0-2838 GCA_044371245.1 Opitutaceae bacterium | reverse complement strand
GTCGCCGGGCCCATAGAGGTTGGTGGGCATCGCGGAGTGGTAGAGCACGCCGTACTGTTTGCGATAGTACTGGGCGAGCTTCAGGCCGGCGATCTTTGCGATGGCGTAGGCCTCGTTTGTGGGCTCAAGGGCGCTGGAGAGCAGGCAGTCCTCGGCCATCGGCTGCGGCGCGTGTTTCGGGTAGATGCAGGAGCTGCCGAGGAAGAGGAGCCGCTTCACGCCGGCGCGCCACGCGCCGTCGATGCCCGCGGTGGCGATGGCCAGGTTGTCGCGCAGAAAGTCGGCCGGGTAGGTATTGTTCGCGTGGATACCGCCGACCTTGGCGGCGGCGATGATCACGAGGTCGGGTTTTTCCGCCTCGTAAAAGGAACGGACGGCGGAAGCATCCGTAAGATCGAGCTCGCGCCGGGTGCGCAGAAGGAGGCTGAGGCCGGCTTCACGCGAGAAGCGGCGGACCAGGGCGGAGCCGACCATACCCTGATGTCCGGCAATATGGAGTTTCATGTGCGGGATGTTTGTCCGGGGATGATCCGTGCCGGCCAAACCAAAGATCGGCGTGGCCGGCGGGAGGCAGGAGCGCGAGGGGACTCAGCCGGTCGGCCCGGAGATGCGGGGCAAGCGGGCGATCTGGGCCTCGCGCTCCGCCAGTTGAAGATCGTGCTCGGTCATGATACGCACGAGATCCTTGAAGCGGACCTTGGGCTCCCAGTTGAGCTGCTTCTTCGCCTTGGCGGGATCGCCGATGAGGAGCTCGACCTCGGCGGGGCGTTCGTAGCGGGCGTCGTACTTGACGTACTTCTCCCAATCGAGCCCGAGCAGACCGAAGCATTCTTGGCAGAACTCGCGCACGGAGTGAAGCTCGTTGGTCGCCACGACGTAGTCGTCCGGCTTATCCTGCTGCAGCATGAGCCACATCATCTCGACATACTCTTTGGCGTAGCCCCAGTCGCGCTGGGCGTCGATGTTGCCGAGGTAGAGGGAGTCTTGCAGGCCAAGTTTGATGCGGGTGGCGGCGCGGGTGATTTTGCGGGTGACGAAGGTTTCACCGCGGCGTTCGGACTCGTGGTTGAACAAAATGCCGTTCGAGGCGTGAAGGTTGTAGGACTCCCGATAGTTTACGGTCAGCCAGTAGGCGTAGACTTTTGCACAACCGTAGGGCGAGCGGGGCCAGAACGGGGTTTTTTCGGTCTGCGGGATCTCCTGCACCTTGCCAAACATCTCCGAGGAGGAGGCCTGGTAGTAGCGGACTTTGTTGACCAAACCCGCCTCGCGGATCGCCTCGAGAATGCGGAGGGCTCCAAGCCCGTCGACATCGCCGGTGTACTCGGGGATATCGAAGGACACCCGCACGTGGGACTGCGCGCCGAGGTTGTAGATTTCGTCCGGCTTTAGGTCGTAGAGGAGTTTCACCATCTGCACCGAGTCGGCGAGGTCGCCATAGTGCAGGAAGAGCCGCGCCTTGTCGAAATGCGGGTCCTGATAGATGTGGTCGATGCGGGAGGTGTTAAAGGTCGAGGCGCGACGGACGATGCCGTGCACTTCGTAGCCTTTGGAGAGGAGGAGTTCGGCCAGATACGATCCGTCTTGGCCGGTGATACCAGTGATGAGCGCTTTTTTCATGGGAGGCGAAGTGAGTGGGCAGGTTGCGCGAATTTGCAGGTGAATAACAAGCTGCTTGTTTTTGCATTACCTATCTAAAATTGATCGCGATTCGGAAAGGTTTAGCGGACTTGCGGACGGGGGGTGGGCGAGGCAGCGTGGCGGGATGATGGTCGTGTTATTTGCCGCCCAATCGGCGGATGGGTGGATCACGCGCGGCGCCGAGCCGGGCGACGGCTTTACCTCGGAGGCGGATAAAGTGCATTTCCGCGCGGCACTTCGCGCATGCGATGCCTGCGTCATGGGCTCGGCCACCTACGAGCTCTCGCGTGATCGTCTGCGGCCGCAACTGTGGCCCGAGTTGCGCAGGATCGTCTGGACGAGAGACCCGTCGCGCCGGGCCTCCGAGGCCCGGCCCGGAGTCCTCGAGTTTAGCGACGAGTCCCCCGAAAAGCTGACCGCTCGACTGAAGGCGGACGGCCGCAAGCGCTGCGCGGTGCTGGGCGGCGGACAAGTAAACGGCGCCTGGCTGCAGGCCGGACTCGTCGACGAGCTCTGCCTCACCGTGGAGTCCCGCCTTTTCGGGCGGGGCACTCCGCTGGCCTCTTTCCCCCACCCCGACCTCACGTCGCCCAGCCCGCCGGCGGATATCCGGCTGTCGCTCTTGGAAGCACGCGTGCTTGCGGCCGGCGGCCCGGTGCTGCTGCGTTACGCGGTCAACAGATGAGCTCCCCGGCACGGTCTTCCTGGAGGTTTTGGGGCGCACGCCTGGCGGGCTTTGCCCTGACCGTGCTCGGGCTCTGTGCTTTGGGCGCCCTCCTCGGCGCCCTCATTTTTCCCCTCGCGGGACGGCTCGGCGGCTCCCACCTCAGCCGAGATGAGATGGTCGTGGCGGGGGTGAAGAGCGGCGCCTTCATCTTTATGGTCTGGGCTCCAGGCGCCGCCTTGGTCCGGGAGTTTATTCGCGGCTCGCGCAGTCGCCGGGCTTCGCGCTCCTCGATCGCCTCCTCCGACACAGGTGACTCAAGCGCCGAAAAGCATGATCACGCCTCGCGCCACCACGAAGACCAGCACCGCGAGCCCAAACAAAAATAAACCTCCGACCAGGGCGAAGGCCCAAAAAATCCGCCTCATCGGTCGCGGCCGTAAAGTGGCGCTGTAGTGGCGCTCCACCAGCCGCCAATTGCGCTGATTGGCCTGCCAGGCCGCGTCAAACAGGTCCCCCAGGATCGGTAGCGA
>JBILUB010000260.1:0-4200 GCA_044371245.1 Opitutaceae bacterium | reverse complement strand
CGGCGGGGTGAAGACCGATCACTCCGTGAAAACTCGCGAGCTTGGCGAGATTCTCATCCACCGTCAGGAGCTTGGCCTTCATCGAACCGGCGAGGAAAACCAGTTTGGCCTCCTGCTCGCCCTGTTTCGCGTCGCTCTCATGGATGCGCAGGTCGAGGTTTTTGATCGCGCGCAGACGGTTGAGGGTGTCGAGCCCGCGCCGACCTCGCGCCCGCCGCGCGCCGTCCATCGAGTCGGCGATCAATTGCAGCTCCCCGAGCACGAAACGCGGGATCACCAGCGCGCCCGGGATGAAGCCGCTTTCGCAGATCTTGGCCACGCGCCCATCGATCAGCGCACTCGTATCCACGAGGACCAGCGGTACATCCACCTCGTGTGGCACGAAGCGCACATAGGGGATCACGAGGCTGAACTCATCTTTACCCCGCAGGGCGATGACGGTGCACAGGTAGGTCGCACCCAAAAAAAGTCCGAGGCGGAAAAGAAACAAGGTGCTCGGATCTCCGGCCTCCAAAAGCGGCGAAATGCTCAGGAGATGGGAGACGAGCGTGCCGATCGCCAAACCAAAGGTGATTGCCGAAAGACCGCGCAGAGAAAAGCCCTTCAACAGCAGGTCGATCAGCACCAGCAGCAAGCCCATGCCCCCGCCCAAAACCGTCGCCCGGAGCGCAAAACCACCCCACTCGGGGATGGCCAACGTCACCAGATACCCCGCGGCGGCGCAGACCAGCACAAACACCAGCCGAATGGGGAAAAGCGTGCGATTCATCGCGGTGAATCAGGGGAGAATGCTAATAAACAGCAAGAACGGGAGCACGGGCAACACGCGTTTCCTGCGGCAGCTACAGACCGTGCGCAGGATCGTGGCGCGGAAAACTCATCCCCCGCGTCGTCGACCGCGGAGTTGCCACCGGGCCAACCAAACGCTTCACCCGGCATCGCATGAATACCCGATACTGGATGGTTAAAACGGAACCCGAAGCCTACTCGTGGATCGATTTCGTGCGCGACGGCCAAACCGTCTGGGACGGGGTCCGAAACTTCCAGGCGCGAAACCACCTGCGAGCGATGAAAAAGGGCGACCGCGTGCTCTTCTACGCCAGCGTCACGACCAAGGCCGTGCTCGGCACCGCCTTCGTCTCGCGCGAACACTTTCCCGACCCCACGGCCACCGAGGGTGATTGGTCTTCGGTCGAGCTCACGCTCGGTATCGCCCTGCCCCGTCCGGTCGAGCTCGCCACCATCAAGTCCGAGCCCGCCCTCGCGGACTTGCCCCTCCTGCGTCAGAGTCGGCTTTCGGTCATGCCGCTGTCCAAGCCCCACTTCGACCTCATCTTGAAACTCGGCGGCGCGCCCCTGCGCTGATCCGGCGCGGCGGTGCCGCGGGGCGGTTTTCAACTCCGGGCGTCGACCGCCAGCTGCCCGCAGCCCGCACCGATGTCGATCCCGCGCCGCTGACGGACGGTGCAGGGGATCCCATAGGTCGCCAACACGTCCTGAAAGCCCCGCGCACCGGCGGCACGCGTGGGCTGGCCCTCGTATCCGAAAGTTGGATTCAAAGGGATGAGGTTCACCTGCGCGGGCACGCCCCGCAGCAGGGCTCCGACGGCGTGCGCGTGGTCGGCGCCGTCGTTTTTCCCCTCGATCAAGGTCCACTCGAAAAAAATCCGCCGGCCAAGCGTGCCCGTGTACTCGCGGCAGGCGTCCATCAACTCGTCGAGTCGCCATTTCCGGGCGGCGGGCACGAGCGCGGCGCGCTCCTCCTGGGTGGCCCCGTGCAGCGAGACGGCGAGGTGCACCGGGCGCCGCTCGGCCGCGAGGCGCCGGATGCCCGGCACGACCCCGACGGTGGAGACGGAGATTTTTTGCGCGCCGAGAGCCAGCCCCGCCGGATCACGCAGGATGTCGATCGCCTGCATCACGGCGTCGTAATTGTGCAAAGGTTCGCCCATCCCCATGAAGACGATGTTTCGCAGCCGTTCGTGGCGATGATGGGGGGAAACGTGTCCGGGCTCGGCCAGCGCGGGCGTGGCGCCGCCGACCTGCGGATCCGAGACCGCGGTGTCGCGCAGCACGCGATCGACATGCAGGGCCTGCGCGACGATCTCCGCCGCCGTCAGGTGCCGGGTGTAGCCCATCTGGCCTGTCGCGCAGAACACGCAGCCCATCGCGCAGCCGACCTGGGAGCTCAGGCAGGCCGTGGTGCGGCCGCTGTAGCGCATCAACACCGTCTCGATTCGATGCGCGTCGCGCAGGCCGAGGAGATACTTGCGGGTAAAACCGTCCGAAGAATGAGTCTCCCGCGACACCCCGGGAAATTCGAAATCGCATTCGGCGAAAACACGATCGAGGAAACGGGCCGGCAGGCGATCATGCGGGGTGAAGTCCGCGGGCTGACGCCGACCTTGCAGATAAAGTTCGTTCCACAGGGACGCCGCGTGCACCCGGGCGAAGCCCCACTCCACCGCGCGTTCCGCCAGCTCGGCGCGGGTGAGGCCGAGCAGATGCGGCCGGGACGACGTGGGGACGGGCGACATAAGGGCTGGGAGGGACTTAATCGATGCGCCCCTCGTCAAAGTCGATCAAGTCCGGCACGCTCACGATTTGCCCGATGCGGTCGACGCAGCCCATCGCGGTCAGCGCCTCGGCGAGAAACTTGCGGCCCTCCTCGCTCATGCCTTTTTGCGCCAGCTCGCGATTCCATTTGGGCGCTCGCGGATCGGCGGGCAACAGCGCGCGCAGCCCGGCCTCGACCGCGGCTTCGTGACCCTCTCCCTCCGGCGCCTCATGCACCAGTTTCTCCACCGCGGAGGGATCGATCCCGAGGTGCATGCAGAGGAAACGATCCAAGCCCCGCTTGTAGTTTTTCGCGTAGCTTTTCGGCAGCGTGCCGTGACGTTTGGTGTAACGACACTTGGCGAGGAAGCGGGGCAGGTACAGGAGCCCCGTCGCCGGATGCGGCAGGTAGGGTGACGGCAGGCAGGTCAAGACCTCGCCAGTGGAGCCGGGGAGCGGTTTGGAGGGCATGCGGGGAGGAAAAAGACCCGCCACTGAGGCGAGCTCGACGTTGCGGAGCAAGCGCGGGCGATTATCCCTCCGGGTCGATGCCTGCCTCCCGCCGTCTCCTCGCCCTGCTCGCGCTGCTTGGTCCCATCGCCGGCGCCCTCCGGGCCCAGGAGCTCCCACGCGATGCCGAAAAGCTCTACGCGCTGCTTTGCGCCAATTGCCACGGGGCCAAGCTCGAGGGAGGCCAGAGCGGCAGCTTGATCGACCCGATCTGGAAACACGGCGACGGAGGCGAAGCGCACCTGACCCGCCTGATCGTGGAGGGAGCCCCCGACGCGGGCATGCCCGGTTTTGGGCCCCTGCTCGACGCCCCCCGGGTCGATGCCTTGGTTAACTTTATCCGAGCCCGAGCGGAGACCGGCGCCGTGGCGGCCGCAGCGGCCGAGCCCCGCGCGGAGGAATCGAGCTCGGGATCGACCGCGACCGACGCCGACACAGCGTTTAAACTGGAAACCGTGGTCGAGGGCCTGGAGGTGCCCTGGTCCTTTACCTTCCTGCCCGGCTCCCGCGACGTTCTGGTAGCCGAGCGCGATGGGCGCCTCCGCGTCGTCCGTGCCGGACGGCTCCTGCCCGATGCGATCCGAGATACGCCGCGCGTGATGGCCGAGGGCCAGGGCGGCTTGATGATCGTGCAGGCCCATCCCGACTATGCCACGCCGGGCCGGGACTGGATTTACCTGGCCTTCAGCGACCCGTCCGGCCGGGACCGCGACTCCATGACCGCGGTCGTGCGTGGTCGCATCCGGGACGGCCGCTGGACGGAGGAACAGCAGATCTACCGCGCTCCTCGCGAGTTTTACCGCGGCTCGGTCTTTCATTTCGGCACCCGCCTGGTGTTTCACGACGGCTACCTCTTTTTCGCCATCGGCGATCGGGGCGCCCCACCCCACGCCCAGGATCTCGGCCGCCCGAACGGAAAAATCCACCGCCTGCACGACGACGGCCGGGTGCCGGTCGACAACCCCTTCGTGGACCACCCGGAGGCCCTGCCCTCGATCTGGAGTTATGGACACCGCAATCCGCAAGGTCTGGCCATGCGCTACGGGGAGGGCGACTCGACTCCCCAGTTATGGTCGACCGAACATGGCCCTCGAGGTGGGGATGAGCTCAATCTCGTGCGACGCGGCGCGAACT
>JBILUB010000167.1:0-5953 GCA_044371245.1 Opitutaceae bacterium | reverse complement strand
CCGGGCTCGAGTCCCCGGTGGTCCACTGGACACCCTCCGTGGCGACCTGCGGACTGATCGCCTACTCCGGAGAGGTTTTCCCCGCGTGGAAAGGCGACTTGTTTGCCGGCGCGCTGGCCGGGCAAGAGTTGAGACGCATCGTGATCAAGGGGGAGCAGGTCGTCTCCCAGAAGGTCATCGTGAGTAACCAGGGCCGCGTGCGAAGCGTGCAACAAGGACCCGACGGGCTGATCTACCTGGCCTTCGAACAACCGGGTCGGATCGTCCGGCTAGTTCCGGCCGATTAGGGTGTTTCGTAGCCGGGATCTACTCCGAAGCGCGGACCCGTCCGCCGTCCTGAACCCGATCCCCGGGATAAACAATCACCCGCTCCCCCGGCCGCAGCCCCTCGAGGATCTGCACCCGCCGCCCGTCGGAGACTCCGGGCCGCACCTCGCGAAGCCGCGCGACCCCGTCCTCCGCCACAAAACACCTCCAGCGCTCGCCCTGCTGAAAGAGTGCCCCGCTCGGTGCCTGCAGCACGGAATCACGTTCCCAGACCACGATGCGCGCCTCCACCCGATAGGCATCGCCTAGGCCGCCGCGCACCTCCGGCGGATCGATGAAATCCGCCACCAGGGCCACCCGCTGCTCCTCGACCCCGAGCGCGGAGACCTTGGTAAAGGCGGCCGGCTCGACCAGGCGCACCCGCGCTCGCAAGGCGCCCTCCCCGCCCCAGCGCTCGAGCGCCACCGGCGAGCCTGGACGCAGCGTCACGGCATCGCGGGACAGCACCTCCACCCGCACCTCCAGATCGCGGGGATCGCCCAGCTCGAGCAAGGGCGTACCGGCCGGGACGATCCGGGCGCTCTCCTGCAACACCCGCAACACCACCCCATCGACCGGCGCACGCACCGTCACCCGTGGCGCGGTGCCCTCGCCCGCTTCCAGGTCCGGCAAGCCCCGACGCAGGGCCGCACGCGCCTGCTCCAACTCATAGGCGGCCACCTGGGCGGCAAAGGCCGCGGCACGGGCCTCCTGCTCGGCGGTCACGGCGCGGAGCTCGATGGTTTCCAAATCCTGCACCGCGATCAACTGGCGTGAGGCCAGCTGGCGCTGCCGCGCGAGTTCGGCGACGGCCAGCCGCAGGGTGGCCTCCACACCGACGCGCTCCGCCTCGGCGGTCGCGAGCCTCCCCTCGGCGGCGCCGATCCTCGCCCTTGCCTGGGCCAGGGCGCTCGCGTCGAGCAGGTCCGTGCCCGCCGTCTCCATCTCGGCCAGGATGGTCTCCCCGCCGCGCACGGGATCGCCCGGTTCGAGCTCGATGCGCCGCAACTGCCCTCCCACCGGGCTGGAGACCACGAAACGGTTGCGCACACGAGTCTGGCCCTCCTCGTCGATCGTCACCCGCAGAGGTGCTTCCGCCACGTCGGCGAGTTCCACCGGCAACGCGCGAGGCCAGAAGCCAGCCACCAACAAAAGTCCGAAAAGCAGTGCGGCCGCGATCAAGGGCCAGCGACGGCGCCGGGCGCGCGGATCGGGAGCGCGCGGATCGAAAAGGTCTTTGGCCGTTTCGGAAAGGGGCTCGGCAGGCTGCATGTGATCGGGGATTGGCGCGGGAAAGGCCCGGCGCGTCAATCGCCGGAGGATCGAGAGGCCGGACCGGAGGGCGCTCGCTCAGTCACGGGCCTTGAGCACGCCGACGAGATCCAGCCGGTCCAGCCTGCGGCAGGCCAACCAAAGCGAAAGGGCCGTCGCGCACGAAACCACCAGCACGGCGAACGCGTAGTTCGAGGGACGCAGGATCAGTGGCAGTCGCACCGTCTCGGTATTGACCGTGCCGAGGATGGCCGCGGCAAAACCGGACCCGACCAACAGCCCGATCGGAAGCGCCACCGCCGTGAGCAAAACCAACTCGGCCACGAGCACGCCGGCCACCTCACCCCGGCCAAAACCGAGCACGCGCAGGGTCGCCAGCTCACGTTGGCGCTCGGACAAGGAGATGCGCGCGCTGTTGTAGACGATGCCGAAGGCGACCGTGGTCGCGAAGACCAGATAGATCATCTGGATCAAACCGATGCTGCGCGCCGTGGTCTCGCGGAAACTTCGGCGCATCGAGTCCTTTATGACCACGCTGGCGGCGGCCGGGGTCGCCTTGACCGCCTCAAGAAACTCCCCCCACCGCGCCCGCGCCACGGTGACCAAGGCCCCGCTCGTTCGATCCCCGTCCCCGAGCAATCGATTGAGCGACTCGATCTCCATGTGCGCGGCGATGCCGGCGAAATCCTCCGAAAAACCCACCACCCTCACCCGGTGTTCGCCCCGCCCGCCCTCGAGCACCCGCAACAGGACCTCGTCGCCCGGCTCCAGCGCCAGGCCCTCGGCGAGCACCCGGGAGAGCACCAGCCCGCCTACGGGCGGGGCCATGGGGCGACCGTCGGCCCCGATGATCCGCTGCAACTCGCCGCCGGGCTGCAGCCCCTGGACGGCGAGCCGACGGGCCCGCAAACCGGCGCGCAGCTCCACCGGCACGCTGCGAAAGGGCTCGGCCAGGGCCACGCCGGGCAATGCGCGCAAGTCCGCAAGCGCGCGGGGCGCGGCATCCTCGTTGAACGCGACGATGGCGGTCTGGCGCTGCACCGCGTCCCACTGAAAATCGAGCACGTGGGCGATGCCGTCGCGAAAGGCGTTGGGCACGACAAGGATTCCGGTCGCGAGGGCGAGCGCGACGGCGGTGAGGGCCGAGCGCCAGGGCCGGCGCTCGAGATTACGCAAGGCCATGCGCAGGGAGACGCCGGCGTGCCGCCCCAGGCCGAGTCGTTCCAGCAAAGACGGGCGGAAGGCATCGGGCGGCTCGGGGCGCATGGCCTCGGCGGGTGCGAGGCGGGCAACCCGTCGCACGGCTCCGAGCGCACCGAGCAGAGAGGCCGCGGCACTGGCGCTCAACGCCGCGAGCACCGCGCTCCAAGCCGGCAAAAAATCGAGATGGGGAAAGCGAAAAAAGAGGTGGTACATGTCGACCAGCCGGCGCCCGAGCAGCCAGCCGCCGAGCGCGCCGAGTCCGGTACCGAGCACGACGATGACCAGGGCGAATTTGACGAAATGCAGGGCGACCGCGCGGTCGGAATAGCCGAAGGCCTTGAGGATGGCGATTTGCTCACGCTGGAGCGCGATCTGCCGGCCGAGGACGGCGTTGGTCATAAAGGCGGCGACGCTCAGAAAGATGAGCGGAAACCCAAAAGATAGTCCCCGCAGGACCTGAATCTCGTCGGCCACACGCGTGTCGCTCGGATGCTGATCCCGGCCGTAGGCGCCGAGGCCGCCCCAGGGCACGAGCAGCCGGTCTACCTCCGCGATGACCGCACGCTCCGCGGCCCCGGGGGCGAGAGCCAGCGCGAGGGTGTTAAAGGCGCCCTTGAGGTCGAAAGCTTCGGCCAGCTCGGACTCCCGCATCCAGAAAACCCCGTAGGTCCGGTTATCCGGCAGGGCGGCGCCGGGCGGCGCCTCAAACACGTACTCCGGCGAAAGCACCACGCCCGCGACGCGCAGCTCGACGCGACGACCATTGAGCAGGGCCGCGATGCGGGCCCCGGGACGGAGGCCATTGGCCTCGGCGAAGGCTTCGCTGACCGCGACCTCGAGGCGGGAATCCGGATCGGGCAGCCTGCCCTGCCGGACAAACAGCCGTCCCAGCGCGGGCTCCCGTCGGTCAGGCAAGGATCGCAAAAGACCCTGCGCCGGCTCGACCCGGCCGGGCAGATCGAGGGTCACGAGCCGGGCCACCCCGGGCTCGAGCACCGAGACGCCGGGGATGGCGGCGAGCTGTCGGGCGACGTCGAGCGGCGCACGTTGCAGGGAAGCAAAGACATCCCCGAAACGGTGCCGCCCGTAGTAATCATCCCTCGCCGTGTCCAAGGATCGGATCAGCGACCGCGTCATGATCATCATGGCGAGCCCGCAGGCCATGACGAGGGCGACGGCAAGCACCTGGGATTTTAGGGCGCGCAGATCGCGCAGGAGCTTGAGATCGAGGAGGCGCACGTGGGCGGGCCGCCACCTTCAGGCGCGCCGGGATCTGGGCGCAAGCGCCCTCGAGACGGCACGCGAACCACGCGAGCGAGACTCAGGCGACCCGCCGCCGGCGCAGGCGAGCGGAGAGGAGCGCGCCGGCGCCGACCAGGAGCGGGAGGCTGGCCGGCTCGGGAATGGCGGCGACGACCAGCTCTCCCGCCGAGGTGTCGAAATAGAAATCCCGACCGCCCCCGGAGCCGGTCCACAGACCACCGGACGAGGTGAGGGAGGCGGTGTAGGTGCCGCCGATCGACACGCTCGCGAAGGTGCCGGAGACCGAGCCGAAGTTGAAGAGCTGATAGCGTTGCTCGGTATCGCCGAGGAGCGAGGCGATGCTCAGCGACAGATCGCCCCCGACGGTGAACAGGCCGCCCACGGACACCGCGTCATAGGTCGAGCCCCGGCTGGAGGCGCCGCCGAGATCGAGCCCGAGCAGGGCATCGCCATCGAGCGTCAACGCGCCGAGGAAACGCAGATCCCCGCGCGTGGACTGGTGACCCGGGGCCAGCGTGCCGAAGATCGTAGTGGCACCGCCGATACGTCCGCCGCCCGAGAGCGCGGCTCCGGAAGCGACCGAGACCGCACCGGTGCTCGCGCTCCAGTCCGCGTCCACGACGGCCGTGCCGCCGGAGATGGTGGTGCTCCAGAGAGACCGCGCCGGCGCTGTCGGCGGCCCGCAGCCCGTCAAAAATCTGGGTGCCGGCACCGGTCTTGACCAAGGAGAGACTGCCGCCTCCATCCAGCAGGCTGCCGGAAAACGAGTGGCTCTGGCCGGTGTCGACCTGCAGGCGGAGGGTCTGCGCCCCCTGGCCGGTCGCGCCGCTGACGGTGCCGCCACCGGCGAGGCCGCCGAGGACGTTGTTGGCGACGCTGCCGCGGTAGGCGAGGGTCGCTCCGGGGGCGACGGTGAGGAGCTGGTTGTTGAGATGATTGCCACTGCTGAGCGAGAGCGTGCCCTCGTTGATAAAGACTCCGCCGGTAAAGGTGTTGGTGCCCGCGAGCAGGAGGCCTCCGGGGCCGTTCTTCACGAAGCCGCCCGAGCCCGAGATGGGAGCGAAAATGGTCGAGGCCGAGCTAGTCGATCCGTGGGCGTAGACGTAGGCGGTCTGGGCGCCAAAGGCCAGCTCGCTGCCCACCGCGGAACCACGGATTTCTATGTCCTCGTTTTTGTTACGTGCGATGATCAGGCCACCGGAGCCGATGGTGAGGCGGCGCCCGGAGAGATCGATGCCCCGGGTGTTTGGTGCGTCAGTGTTATCGATCTTCAGAGCGTAGGTCTCCACATCGGCCGCGAGCGTCGCGACGCCCGTGGAGGAATCGTTGAAGAGAAGGCGCGAGACCTCGGTGGCGGCCCCAGGCGTCCAGACGCCGGGATTGGTGTAACTGGTGTAGCCGGAATAGGCCACCGTCTGGAACAGACCGGTTTGCGGCCCGGTGGTCACGGTGCGCAGGGTAACGAAGTCCCGGCTGTTGGTGACGACCGCTCCGGGGCTTAAAATCCCATTCGTAAGGGTGGGCGCGTTGACGAGAAACAGACCGTTGCGGTCGTCCCAATTGGTGGTGGTAAAGGAAAGCGTGCCGAGGCGGCCGGAAGCGAGCGCAAGCGAGTCGGCGACGAGGGCGATTTTCGAGGAGGTGGCGCTGCGCGGCGCGACCTGCAGGCGGGCGGCGCCCTCGTAGGTGAGGGCCCCAATCGTCTCCACGTAGGCGTCCGCTGAATTAGTGGAGCTGTGACCGTGCAGATGCAGGGCGAAATCATCGAGGTGGATCGCTCGCGTGGCGCCGCCGAGCCGGTTCGAGACCGGCACGACGTAGTTGTCCAACAGAAACGTGGCTCCCGTGTCGGCGAGCACGGGATTGAGATCGAAACCAGCGAGCGAGCCGGCCACACCGGATACGATCA
>JBILUB010000052.1:0-10514 GCA_044371245.1 Opitutaceae bacterium | reverse complement strand
CGACGCGATCACGCTGCCCAGCCCCCTCCCGCTGGACGTGCGCGTGCTCCACGCGGGCACCGCCCGCGACGCTTCGGGCCGGCTCGTCGCCTCCGGTGGCAGGGTCTTGGGCGTCACCGCCCTCGCCCCCACCCTGCGCCAGGCGGCCGACGCCGCCTACGCGGTCTGTGAACGCGTCGAGTGGTCGACGAAGTACTACCGCCGCGACATCGGCGCCAAACAGCTCAACCGGCGCTGAACGGCGGTCCCCGCGACCGCCCTCCCTCCCGCTCCACCCCGCCGCTTGAGCTCACGACTGACGGGGCGTGGGACAGGGCACCCGCCGCTTTGAACCTTGGCCCACGGCCTCACTCCGCTCTTTTGGCCCGACGCGCATGTCCGCTTCCCCCTCTTTTTCTTTCGAACCGGCCCGCACCGCGACCGTGCTCCGCGCCGGCGCCCGGGATTTGCTGCTGGCCGCCGTCGTCGGGGCTCTGGCCGGCAGCGCCGCCGCCGCGTTTCTCGTCTCACTGGACTTTGTCACCGCGGCCCGGCACCTGCAGCCCGGTCTGATCCTGCTCCTGCCCCTGGCCGGCATCCTCACCGCGATCGTCTACCGTCACATCGGTGGGCGGGCGGCGGGCGGGGCCAATCTCATTCTTGAGGAGATCCATTCCCCTGGCGGCGGCGTGCCGCTGCGCATGGCGCCGCTCGTGCTCGGGGCCACGCTCCTCACCCATCTGTGTGGTGGCTCCGCGGGACGCGAAGGCACCGCGGTGCAAATGGGAGGAGCTCTCGGCGGTGGAGTGAAGCGTCTCCTGCGGCTCGATCCCGCCCATCAGGCCATGCTCCTTTCGGCGGGAATCGCCGGCGGATTTGGCGCGGTCTTCGGGACCCCGCTCGCCGGGGCGGTCTTCGCCCTCGAAGTGTTGACCCGCGGGCGCCTGAGCCATGCCTGGCTGGGCCCCTGCCTGCTGGCCGCGTTGGTCGGGGACCTTGTCTGCCACGCGTGGGGGGTCTCGCATGAAGATTATCGCGCGCTGTCCGGCCTAGCCTCGCTGCACCACACGCTCGCCTGGCTGCCCCTGCTCCAGGCGGCGACATTAGGCCTGCTTTGCGGCGTGGTCGCCCGCCTCTTTACCAGCTTGGCTCACGGCGTGGGCCGCATCCCCCTGCCGATCGCTCAGGCATGGTGGCTGCGCCCCGCTCTCGGTGGCCTCGCCTTGATCGCCCTCGCCCTCGCGCTGCGCACCGACGCTTATCTCGGGCTCGGCGCCTCGAGCCCGGACCCCTCCGACCCCACGCTGCTCACCGTCTGGCAGCCCGGCGGCGCCGACGCCTGGAGTTGGTTTTGGAAACTGGTCTTCACCGCCGTGACCATCGGCGCGGGTTTCAAAGGCGGTGAAGTGACGCCTCTCTTCTTCATCGGCGCCGCACTTGGGCACGTCGCCGGGCCTTGGCTGGACTTGCCGCTGTCCCTCGGCGCCGCGCTGGGTTTCGTCGCCGTTTTCGCCGGTGCGAGCAAGACCCCGCTCGCCTGTACCGTCCTCGCGGTCGAGGTGTTTGGTGGCGAACACCTCGAGCTCTTCGCCGTGGCCTGCCTGGCGAGCTACGTCGTCAGCGGCACCGCCGGCATCTACTCGGCCCAACGCGGCGCCCCCTGACGCCCCGCGACCTGGCCGCCCGGCTCAGAGCGGGCCCGGACGCTCGTCGGTCAACCCGATCACCTGCCGTGCCGGGATCGCGAGCGCGGTGCCCCGGTCGGTCACGATCAACAGCACCGCACCCTCGGCCCGCACCGACCTGACCCCCGCGAGCGTGACCGGTTTCTCGCCCGCGCGCTCGTAGGACAGAAACACCGTCGAACCCTTCAATCGCTCGAAAGCGTTTTCAAACCCCTTCGCGAGGGCCTCGGCCTCGCTCGTGATCGTGACCTGGACGGACGGCGTATCCGCGCCCGCCAAGACCGGGTGGGCGACGCCCAGCGCCAGCACCACCCAGAAAAATCTCAATCCATCCACGGTGCGATTCGGGCAAAAACCTCGCGCGAAAGAAAAAGGGAGCGACATGGCGAAGCGTGGGACCGCTGCGATTCGTCGGGGTTGCATCGATACCGCGCGCCTGTCTCAGGCCCGCGCGGCGCCCAGCGCCTGGGCGACCGTCAATCGCTTCTCATAAATCGCCTTGCCGATGATCACCCCGTGCAAGTTGGCCAGACGTTTGGCCAAGGCGCCCAAGGCGCCCACATCCGCCAGCTGCGAGACGCCTCCGCTCGCGATCACCTGCGCCCCCTCGGCCGCCACCGCCTCGGCCAGCGCCGCCTGGGCCGGCAAGTTGGGCCCGGTGAGCATGCCGTCGGTCCCGATATCCGTGTAGATCAAGGTCCGTACACCGAGACCCGCCATCCGCCGCGCCAGATCGAGCGCGCCGGTGTCCGTCGTGTCGACCCAGCCCTTGACCGCGACCTTGCCGTTTTTCGCATCGATGCCCACCGCGATCCGATCGCCGTGATTGCGCACCAGTTCGCCGACAAACTCCGCGCTCTCCGCCGCTCGCGTGCCGATGACGACACGGCTGACCCCCAGGGCGAGCGCCTGCTCCACCGCCGCGCGCGTGCGCAGACCACCGCCCAGTTGGACCTTCAGCCCGACCCGGGCGATCGACCGCACCGTCTCGCCATTGCGCGGCTCGCCATGAAAGGCGCCGTCGAGATCGACCACGTGCACCCACTCCGAACCCTCCGCCTTGAAGCCCTCCGCGACCTCCGCGGGATTGAGCGAGTACACCGTCTCCTGATCCGCCAGACCCTGGGTCAGGCGGACGCAACGGCCGGATTTGATGTCGATGGCGGGATAGATGGTCATGGGCACGAAGACGTAAACCCACGACCCCACCGCTCCGAACCGGCAGCGCCAAGCGTAAACTCCCGCCGCCTCGCGCTCCCCCGCCCGCTCCCCGCGGCGCTCACTGCCCGTTGGACAAACTCGGCCCGCGCCCATTCACTCACCCCATGGCCAAATCCAAGCCCGCCGCCGAGTCCCGCCCTCCCATCGTGCCCGCTTTTCTCGCCGACCTCCTCGCCGCCCGCTCCCCCTCCGGCGCCGAGCACGAGGCCCAGGCCGTATTCGACGCCCACGTGAAGGCCTCCGCCGACCTTTACGAAAATGACGTCCTCGGCAACCGCCTCGCCACGCTCAACCCCTCCGGCGGCCCCGTGCTGCTCCTCGCCGGCCACATCGACGAACTCGGCCTCCAAATCAGTTACGTCAACAAAGACGGATTCCTCTATTTCAACACCATCGGCGGCCACGACCGCATCATGATCCCCGGCCGCCGCGTCATCATCGCGACGAAAAACGGCCCCGTGCTCGGCGTCACCGGCAAACGCGCCATCCACCTCATGGACGAGGCCGACCGCAAGAAAGTCCCCGAAGTCCACGAGATGTGGATCGACATCGGTGCGAGGAGCAAAAAAGAGGCGCTCGAGCGCGTGCGCATCGGCGACGTCGCCACCTTCCAGCAAGGCTTTGAAGCCCTGCACGGCACCGTCGGCGTGGCCCGGGCCTTCGACGACAAGGTCGGCGCCTATGTCGTGGGCGAGGTGCTGCGCCGCCTGGCCGGACAACGCAAAAAACTCTCCGCCCGCGTCGTCGCCGTCGCCACCGCCCAGGAGGAGATCGGCGTGCGCGGCGCCACCACCGCGGCCTACGCGGTCGACCCTCACTTCGCCATCGCGGTCGACGTCGGGCACGCGACCGACCACCCCGACTGCGATCCGCGCAAACACGGCGAAACCAAACTCGGCGGCGGCCCGATCATCTGCCGCGGGCCCAACATCAACCCCATCCTCTACGACCGCCTCGTCGGCGTGGCCGAAGCGGCGGGCATCCCGCACCAGTTTGAAGCCGACCCCCGTCCCACCGGCACCGACGCCCGCGCCATCCAGATGGGCCGCGCCGGCGTCGCCACCGGCCTGGTCAGCATCCCGCTCCGCTACATGCACACCCCCAGCGAGGTCGTGGACCTCGCCGACGTGGAGCACACCGTGCAACTGCTCGTCGCCTTCGCGCTCAGCCTGCGCAAGGGCGAGCACGGCCGCTGGTAGCGCGCGGCCCTCCCGCGCCGAGCCCACCGCCCGACTCGACGAGCCCCGCCCCGCCTCTCAGCCCACCGCACCCGGCGGGAGCGGAGACGTCAGCCTCTCGAGCTCGGCCAGTGTCGCCAGGGCCTCCTCGCGGTCCCGTCCGCACATCGCGACCGAAGGCCGCAGCCCCGTGCACACCGCTGGCCGCTCCGGTCGGCCAAAAAGCGCGCAGCGCAAATCGGGCAGCAACTGGACGCAGCGCACCCCAGCCGGTTTTCCCTGCGGCATGCCCGGGATCGGCGAGCTGATGCTCGGCGCGATGCAACACGCGCCACAGCCCTCCCGGCACCCGATCTCCAGCCCGGTGCTCACTGCCGCGGCGCGCGCGGCGCGCCGATCCGCCCGAGGCACCCGTTCACTCCCGCGCCTCCGTCCGCAAGGGTTCGAGATCCGGATCGTCGAGCGCCATCTGCGCGCACACCGGAGATGCGTCCGCGCCGCCGGCAGGCGCCCGAGCTGCGCCTCGTAGCAGGCGAGATTAAACCGGATCGTGGCCTCTCCCGGATGCCGCTCCAAAGCCGCCAAAAGGATCTCCCGCGCCTCCTCGATGTTTCTCGCCCTCCGCACCGCATAGGCCCGCTGTATCCAGTGCCCGGCATCCTCCGGCCGCCGCTCGCACAGGCTCGTGGCCGCGGCCGCCGCCCTCGGCCAGTCGGCCAACTCGTGGAACACCGCCGCACTCATCGCCAGCACCGGCAGCGACTCCGCCTCACCCTCGGGGATCTCGCCCAGCGCCTCCGCCGCGTCCCGCTTCATCCCGAGCGCGAGAAATCCCTCGGCATAACGCAGCTGACGACGGGTCGTGACACTCAAGTGCATGGAGGAAGACCCGAGATGCATGCTCGCGAAACGCTCCGCTGACAAGCGGCGCGACGTCTCCCCCCCCCCACGCACGGGGGCTTGCCGCCGCCTGACCGACGCACACGCTGCGCCGCCATGCAGTTGACCAAAATCTGGGCCGCCACGCTGGACGACTACGTCATCGACCTCGCCTGGTCGCCCGACAGCTCCCGCCTGGCCGCGGCCTCCCAAGCGGGCCCGCTGCACCTTTTCGCCGGCTCCACCGGCGACGAGCACCGCGATCTCCCCGGCCATGAGGGCGGCACCAACTGCCTCGCCTTCGCCCCCGGCGACCGGGCGCTCCTCGCCACCGGCGGCCAGGACGGTGCGGTGAAACTGTGGGACTCGGCCGCCGCCCAGCACCTGACCACGACCGTGGTCGATCGCGCCTGGGTCGAACACCTCGCATGGCGCCCCGCCGACGGGCGCTCATCGCCGCCCTTGCTCGCCGCTGCCGCCGGCCGCGGACTCTTCTTTCTCGATGCCGACGCCCAGGTGAAACACCGCTTCAAAGCGGCCCCAAAGACCCTGACCGCGATCGCCTGGCACCCGGGAGGCGGCGCCCTCGCCGCCGCCTATTTCGGTGGAGTTTGCCTCTGGGACGCCGACGACTTTCACGCCCAGCGCGAGTACGCCTACGGCAACGGCATCGCCACCCTGGCCTGGTCCCCGCCCGACGGACGCTGGCTGGTTTCCGGCAACGTCGATCCCAGCGTGCACCTCTGGCTCCCCGACGAGGATCAGGAGTTCCACATGAGCGGCTACGAGACCAAGGTCCGCCAAATCAGCTTCGACTACTCCGGCACGCGCCTCGCCACCACCGGCGGTCAGGATTTGTGCGTGTGGGACTGCACCGGCGCCGGTCCCGAGGGCCGCGAGCCTGCCCTGCTACCCCATGACGCTCCTCTGGTCGCGGTCGCCTTCCAACATCGCCACGGCCTGCTCGCCGGCGCCAGCCGGGACGGCGTGGTGCAGCTCTGGAGTCCCGAACGCGCCCAGCCCCTCCGCGCCACGATCAAGATGCCCTCTCCCGCCGCCCGACTCGCTTGGTCACACGACGACCGCTTCCTCGCCGTCGGCAGCGAGAAAGGCGTCGTCTACGTGCTCGGAGTCGAGTCCTAGGCCGTACCCGGGAGCTGGATTTAGCCAGCGCGCCGACCAGAGGAGAAGCCATCCGGTCCGTCGTCACCCACGGCGGCAAAGACCGCGGATCCACCACCTCCTCAGGCCCCCTTGACCAAGCGCGTTTCTCCTTTGGCGCACGACGGGTTTGATTCGCCCCCACGACCTCGTCTGCCATCGCTCCTTGCGAGCCGACCACCCCTGCTCCCGGAACCCCGGCCCCGGATCAGAGGTCCGAGCCCTTTCCCTTTCATGCACCCCACCCCGGCCCTCCGCTCCCACCTCGTCGCGCTTCTCCTCTTCGCCGTCTCTTCCGAGGGTCTTTCCGCCGAAAACGAGCCCCCCCACGCGCCGGCCGCGGAGAATCCGCCCGCGGTCGCCAGCCCCTCCAGCACCCCGGTGACCGCCGCCCCCGGCCCGGTGCGTCTGGCCGGCGCCAACGGCCGCGAAGTCGACTTCGCCGGCATCTGGGAAGCCCGCCCCGAAGGCCTGGTCGTCGTCACCTCCGCGGAGGCCCCGCTGACCCTCGTGGCTTGGGACCGCTTCGACCTCACCCGCCTGCGCGACGAGCAACCCGCGCTCGACGCCGCCCGCCAACGCGCCGTCTTTCTGCGCAGTCCCCAGCCGGTCAACCTCGGTCTTTTCGCCGGCCTGCTCACCCCCGCCCAGGCCGGCTCGGAACTGCGTCGCGTGCTCGACGAAGCCATGACCGTCAAGGTGCCCCTGCGTTATCGCACCACCACGACCTCGAGCAACTCCACCACCGTCATCCCGCCCCGCCCGATCGTCTACAACGGCCTGATCCTGCCGCCCCCTCCCGGCTCCCAGCCCTTCGTCGCGCAGACCAACCGCACCGTCTCCGAAACCCGATTCTCCCCCGACGAGCTCACCACCTCCCCGCGCCGCGTGCTCGAGACTCTCTCCCGCACCGACGGCGTGGCCGCCCAGGACCGCCGCGAGCTCTTCGAGCTGGTCAAAACCAACCCGGCCATCCTCGAGGAGACCGCCGCCTCGCTCGACCGCATATCCGCCTCCCTGCCCCCCCGCCACCTCCTGCCCAACGATCCCACCCTGCTTACTCTCGCCCTGCGCCTACGCGAGTTTTCCACCGGTCTGCGCGAGCTCAGCGGGGCGCTCACCATCGACTACTCCGATCAGATCCTCATCCGCGACCTGCTCTACCTCGCCGAAAGTCCGCACCTGCGCTAGGGTGTGGCTGGGAAACAACCTAGGAGCCCGCGCCGGAGGCGCGCCGCACGGCCGCCGCCACCCGCCCGCTCGCCTTTTCATAGATCGCCCGCAGAGCGGCGAAATCCGCTTCCCGATCGCGGCTCACGATCACGTGGGTGAACTTATCCCTCTCTCGCAGCTCCACCTCCGCCGTCTGCATCCGGCGCGCGATCTCCTCCTCGGACTCTCCCCGTCCCCCGAGTCGCGCACGCAGCTCGGGGATCGGCACATCGATGAAGACATCGGTGAAATGCCGGGCCAACATCGGGTCCGCGGCCGCCGCCCGCCGGAAGTTGTCCACCCCCTGCACATCCACGTTCATCACCAGATTCCGCCCCGCCCCGAGGGGGCCGAGCACCGACGAAGCGAGCGTGCCGTAGCGATTCTTCCGATGCACCCAGGCCCACTCGAGAAAGGCCCCCGCGGCCACCTTGCGATCAAACTCCTCGGGCGAGAAAAAATGGTAATGCACGCCGTTCGTCTCCCCCGGCCGTGGATCCCGCGTCGTGCTGGTGATCACCCGGGTAAAGCCCGGCACCTCGGCCACGAAACGCTCGCACAGCGTGGTCTTGCCGGAGCCGGCCGGACCGGCGAGGACCAGTAGCACGGGAGCGGAAATGGAGGGATGGTCGTTCATCGGCATCGAGGGATTGGGGAGACGCCCGAGTTCAATACGAAAAAGCCAGGCCCAGCAGCAGCAGCCCGTACCCTGCGAAAAAGGCCCCCGCGATCCGGGCGCGTCCCGGCACGCGCTGCAGCCACTCGATGGCATCGCGCAGACGCCACGGCTGCGCCCCGATCCAGAGCGCCGCGGTCAGCGCCAGGTACACGACGGACACCATCAGCAA
Source organism: Opitutaceae bacterium (assembly GCA_044371245.1). Classification (GTDB taxonomy): domain Bacteria; phylum Verrucomicrobiota; class Verrucomicrobiia; order Opitutales; family Opitutaceae; genus IMCC26134_A. The sequence goes on along the minus strand of JBILUB010000052.1, from coordinate 2,351 downwards.
CCGCGATGGGATCTCGTACTTCCCAAAAGCCGCTTCCAGCAGGGGACCCGCCGCGAGAAGCACCAAGGCGGCCAGCCCACGCACGGCCAGGAACTCCGCCACATAGAAAAACGAAAGCACCGCCACACCCGCGAAAAAGAGAAAGAGCAACTTCCGATGCTGACCGAAATCCGCCTCGGAAAGCACCGAGACCCGCGTCAGGAACCAGACCGCGGCCACGCCGAAAAGCACATACGCCGCCGTCCGCGAGCGGGGAAAGGAGCGCAGCGCGGCCCGGACCATCGAGGTGTCGGCACCTATCAGGATCCCGAGCAGCAGCAGGACGAGACCGACCAGAAGCGTGGCGAAAAACAGCGACATGGGGAAAAGCGATACGACCGTTGACGGACCTCAGGCCTCGGCCAGCACCAAGTCTCCGTAGAGCGTGCTCACACTCGCCCGGGTGATGCGCAGCGGCACCAACTGGCCGACCAGGCGGGGGGCGGCGTCGAAGACACACACCCGATTACCCGGCGTGCGACCGGTGAAGCGCTCGCCCGTCTTGTCCGGCCCCTCGACCAGCACCTCCTCGACCGTGCCCACCAGTGTCGCGGTGCGGCGCTCGGAGTTGCGCCGCAGCACATCGAGCAACTCCTGGTTGCGCCGTTCCTTCACCTCGTCGGGGATCTGGTCCCCCAACTCCGCGGCCGGGGTGCCGGTACGGATCGAATACTTGAAAATGTAGGCCATGTCGTAGTCACACGCCTCGAAAAGCTCCTTCGTCTGGAGGAACTCCTCCTCCGTCTCACCCGGGAAGCCCACGATCACATCGGTCGAGAAATACATCCCCGCGCGCGACGCGCGCAGCGCGTCCACGATCTCCTTGTAGCGCTCGCGCGAGTAGGGACGGTTCATCGCCTTCAACACCCGGTTGCTCCCGCTCTGCAGCGGCAGATGCACATAGGGGCAGAGCTTGGGCAGGCGCGCATAAGCGTCGACCAGGTCCTGCTTGAAACCCCGCGGATGCGGCGAGGTGAAGCGGATCCGCGCGACGCCCTCGATCGCATGGATGCGCTCGATCAATTGCACAAACGGCGACACCCCGTCGGTGTGCGCGTAGTCCCGCCGACCATACGAAGTCACGATCTGACCGAGCAGGGTGATCTCGCGCACCCCCCGCTCCGCCAGCGCCCGGCACTCCGCCACGATCTCATCCATCGGCCGCGAGCGCTCGTCACCCCGGGTCTTGGGCACGATGCAGAATGCGCAGTCCATGTTGCAGCCCTGCTGGATCGAGACAAAGGCCGACACCTGCGGCGTCGCTCCCGCCTCCGGCTTCAGGTGCTCCCGGATCGTGTTCTGCGAACCCGCCTCCTCCTCGATGTCCACGATCCCGCGACCGACCGGTAGTCCGGCCTCACGCGCCGCGCGCAGATTGTCCAAGTAGCCCGGCACCTGGTGGAACTTCTGCGTGCCGATCACGAGATCCACGTCCGGCAATCGCTCGAGAATCTCCGCACCGCGGTTCTGCGCCATGCAGCCGAGGATACCGAGGACGAAGTCCGGATTCCTCTTCTTGCGCTGCGCCACATAGCCCGCCTTGCCCAGCGCCTTCTGCTCGGCGGCGTCGCGCACCGAACACGTGTTTAGCAGCATGATGTCGCACTCGTCCTCGCTCTGGACGATCCGATAGCCACGGCCGCGCAACATCGCCGCGACCGCCTCGCTGTCGCGCTCGTTCATCTGGCAACCGTAGGTCTTGATGTAGACGCGGTTCATTTGGTGAACGGGAAGCCATGCGGAAGCTTTCGCCCGTCCGCAACCCCGCTTTGCGCCCGCCACGCATTCGCCTGGTGCTCAAAAGCTGCGCATAAGCTGCCAAAGCCGGCCCTCCATCCGCTTTGTGCTTCCCTCTCCGGGCGGGCCCGCTTTCGCTCGCGCCTTTCGCGTCCCCGGGACGTCCTCCACGCCAACCGCTTCCTCACCACATGAGCAACACCACCATCACCGCCATCACCGCCCGCGAGATCATCGATTCCCGCGGCAATCCCACCGTCGAGGTCGACGTCCGCCTCGCCGACGGCACCCTCGGCCGCGCCGCCGTCCCCTCTGGCGCCTCCACCGGCGAGCACGAGGCCGTGGAGCTCCGCGACGCCGGCGCCCCGGTCAAGTCCCTGCCCAAGGGCGTCAACGGCAAGACCCGCTACCTCGGCAAAGGCACCCTCGCCGCCGTCGGCAACGTCAAAGGCGTGATCGCCCCGGTCCTCGTCGGTCTCGACGCCTGCGACCAGGTCGGCATCGACCACCTCATGCTCAAGCTCGACGGCACCAGCACCAAGTCGAAGCTCGGCGCCAACGCCATCCTCGGCGTT
>JBILUB010000414.1:0-2847 GCA_044371245.1 Opitutaceae bacterium | reverse complement strand
GTAGTTGGTCCAGGCGGCTTCGCCGGTCTGGCGGGTGGGCTGGACGGCGGAGGGGAGGGTGATGGTGCGGCCGGTGTAGGCGCTGTGGAAGGAGCGCTGCGCGTCGTCGCGGCGGGCGAGGGCGACGGTGACGCCGCGGTCGATGGAGGCGCCGAGGACGGGGCCGCCGTTGTAATCGGTGTGGTTGCCGATGAACTCGATGCGTCCGGGGGCGCGGGCGATGATCTCGGGGCTGCGGCCGAAGATTTTCTCAAATTGGCGGGCTATGTTTACCTGGTGCATGGCGAGGGCGGTGGCTGGAGCGGTGGCTCGAGGCGGAAGAGGGGAACGGTCGCGCGGGGCGGGCGGCGAGGCGAGTCGCTTTTGCCCGCCACGGGTTTGACCGCCGCGGGGCGGGGCGCGTGGTGGTTTTCAGGCCGGGGGTGGGCCGCCTTCGAAACCGGGTGCGGTCTGGCCGGAGCGGCCTTTGATGAGGAGGGTAAGGAGGTGCTCCATGGCGTGGACTCGCGACCAGCCGCGCTCGGCCACGAGTTGGTCGCAGCGTTTGAGCAGTTGCTCCGTGATGGTCGCGGCCTGGGGTGGCGTGGCTCCGAGGCGGGCGCAGAGGGCGAGGAGTTGTTCGCGCTCGTTCATGGGGAGAGGGGGTCGTGCGCGGCGAGTGTGCGGCCGTCGGCGCCGAGCAGCGGTTTGGAGGGATCGAGGCCGAGGAGAGTGAGGAGGGCGAGGCCGAGCCAGCCGCCGTTTCCGTCGTCGGCGCTGGCGCGGAGTTCGCCGAGGCGTTTTGCGCCTTGAGAAAGCTCGAGGCCCGGGGCCGGGGCGGGGCCGTCTCCGCCGACGCGAACGAGGCGCCGGCGCACCTGGCCCATGGAGTGGAGGCGGGCCATGACTTCCTGGCCGAGGTAGCAGCCTTTTTGGAAGGAAATGGCGCAGTGTTCGAGGCCGGCCTCCTGGGGCAGGTCCTGGGGACCAAACTCTCCGGGGATGGCGGGGACGCCGGCGGCGAGGCGGGCTCGGTGGAGGAGGGTGGGAGCGAGTTCTCCGAGGGGGGTGCCGGGGAGGGGGAGCGGGGCTGCGTCCAGCGGGCGCAGCCAGTCCCAGACCTCGGCGAGACCGCGGCGTGCGGCGAAGACGATACCGCCCGCGAGCTCGCGCCAGTGGCCCGGGGAGGGAGGAGGAGGGCCGCCGGCCAGTGCGCGGAGCCAGGCGGCGGCTGCGGGACCGGCGAGGGTCATTTGCTGGAAATGAATCTCTTGCGGGCTGACGACGACGTCGTCGGCGATGATGAAGTCTTCGAGGCGGCGGGCCAGGAGCTCGCCCGGAGTGTGGGCGCTCCAGAGCCACCAAGTGGAGTCGCCGGCGCGGAGGACGAGGCTCTCTCCGAGGATGCGGCCTTTGGTGTTGAGCCACAACGCTTCGGCACAGTCTCCGACCCGGAGGGGGCGCAGATCCTGGGTGCACTGGCCCTGCAGGAAGGTGGTCGCATCCGCTCCCTCGACCCGCAGCCACGCATGAGGTCGGCCAAGGATGGCACCGTGCAGGGGCGGGATCGTGTTTTGTAAGGGATTGTAGGGCATGTTTCCTGCGAAATCTGAGGAGAAAAAAACGAAGATTTAGTTGACGGACCCGGGTGGTTTTGGCTTCTTCCAAACATCCACTTTTCACTTCTCCTGTGCAAACAGGAGTTTTGGGGTAACTAAGAAAGCAAATGCCCGGTCGCTTAGGGGTAGGCGACCGGGCAACTTATTTTCAGGGCTCGAGGTGCCGGTCGATGATTCCGGAGCGAGCAAGTTTGTGAGCTCGTCGTAACCGTGGCCTTTACCGCGCTTTTTTGGCGATGAGGCGGGGCGGGATTTCCGGCGGGTTTCACGGCTACACGCTGTTTGTGAGGGTGGGGTGCTGGGTTAAGCGACGGCTTGCCCTGGGGGAGGGAGGGCGGCCATGTTGACCGTTTTCGCCATGCAAAAGACCTCCGACCTGCACGTCGTCGAGACGCGACCCTTGCCCAGCCCGGCGCAGCTCCTATCCGAGTTGCCGAAGACCGAGGCGCAGGCGGAGTTCATCACCGGAGCGCGGCGCGAGATCCAGCGGCTGATCTTCACCGACGAGCGGCGTTTCCTTCTGATCATCGGTCCGTGCTCGATCCATGATGTGGCGGCCGGGCGCGACTACGCCCGGCGCCTGGCGGCCTTGGCGCGGGAGGTGGAGGACAGGGTGATGATCGTGATGCGGGTGTACTTCGAGAAGCCGCGTACGACGGTGGGCTGGAAGGGCTTGGTAATGGATCCGCACTTGGACGGCAGCCATGATATCGCCGCCGGTCTCCGGCTGGGACGGGCCTTTTTGCGCGAGGTGCTGGATCTCGGCTTGCCGACGGCGACGGAGTTTCTGGACCCAATCACGCCGCAGTACATCGCGGACTTGGTGTGCTGGGGGGCGATCGGTGCGCGCACGACGGAGTCGCAGACTCATCGTCAGCTGGCCTCCGGACTCTCGATGCCGATCGGTTTTAAAAATGGAACGGACGGCGGGCTGCAGGTCGCGGTCAATGCGATCAAGGCGGCGGCGCAGCCCCAGACTTTTCTGGGCATCGGACTGGATGCGGCGGCGGCGGCGGTGCGGACCAGCGGCAATCGCGATTGTCATCTCGTGCTGCGGGGCGGCTCGAAGGGGCCGAATTTTTCGGCGGCCCATATCGCCGAAGCGGAGCAGTTGCTGGTCAAATCGGGTCTGCCTGCGTCGATCCTGGTCGACGCCTCGCACGACAACTCTTCCAAGAAGCCCGAGCTGCAACCCGAGGTGCTGAAGGCTTTGCTCGGGCAGATCCAGGCCGGTAACCGCTCGATCATG
>JBILUB010000413.1:0-2850 GCA_044371245.1 Opitutaceae bacterium | reverse complement strand
CTCGGGCACGCGGTCGATGTCCTTCAGCTCGCCGTCAAAATACTTGAGGTCGTCGATCATTTGCTGATCCCAGAGGCCGCGTTGTTTGAGGTCCTTTACCAGGAAAGGATTCAGCACGGTAAACTCGCCCGAGAGGTTGGATTTGACGTAGATGTTTTTGTAGAGGGGCTCGATGCAGGCGCTGGTCGCGGTGATGTTGGAGATCGTGGCGGTGGGGGCGATGGCGAGCACGTTGCTGTTTCGCATGCCTTGGCGCGCGATTTTGGCGCGGACGGGAGCCCAGTCGAGTTTGCCGCCGCGTTTGACCTCAAGGGGGACTCCGCGTTCTTCGGCGAGGAGGTCGAGGGTGTCTTGGGGGAGGAGTCCGCGAGACCACTTCGACCCGGCGTAGCTGGTGTAGGGGCCGCGTTCGGCGGCGAGGTCGGAGGAGGCTTCGTAGGCGTAGTAGGCGATGGCTTCCATGGCTTCGTCGTTGAACTCGACGGCGGGCTGGGAGGCGAAGGGGATGCCTTTGAGGTAGAGGGCGTGGGCGAGGCCCATGACGCCGAGGCCGATGGGGCGGTGGCGGAGGTTGGAGCGTTTCGCGGGCTCGGTGGGGTAGAAGTTGATGTCGATGACGTTGTCCAGGGCGCGGACGGCGGTGCGGATGGTGTCGCGGAGTTTTTCGTGATCGAGGGAGCCGTCGGGGAGGAGGTGGGTCTCGAGGATGACGGAGCCGAGGTTGCAGACGGCGGTCTCGTCGTTGCTGGTGTTGAGGGTGATCTCGGTGCAGAGGTTCGAGGAGTGGATGACGCCGCAGTGGTCTTGGGGGGAGCGGATGTTGCAGGCGTCCTTAAAGGTGATCCAGGGGTGGCCGGTCTCGAAGAGCATCGAGAGCATCTTTTTCCAGAGTTCGATGGCTTCGATTTTCTGGCCGAAGATTTTGCCTTCTTCGGCGAGCTTCTCGTAGCGGACGTAGGCTTCCTCGAACTTTTTGCCGTAGAGGTCGTGGAGGTCTTTGACTTCGTTGGCGCGGAAGAGGGTCCAGTGCTGGCGGTTTTCCATGCGCTTCATGAACAGGTCGGGAATCCAGTTCGCCGTGTTCATGTCGTGGGTGCGGCGGCGGTCGTCGCCGGTGTTTTTGCGGAGTTCGAGGAACTCGAAGATGTCGTTGTGCCAGGATTCGAGGTAGGCGCAGCCGGAGCCTTTGCGTTTGCCGCCTTGGTTGACGGCGACGAGTTGGTCGTTGTGGAGTTTGAGGAAGGGGATGACGCCTTGGGACTCGCCGTTGGTGCCTCCGATGTAGGCGCCGGTGCCGCGGACGGCGGTCCAGGAGCCGCCGAGGCCGCCGGCCCACTTGGAGAGTTGGGCGTTTTCGGCGATGCCGCGGTACATGATGCCTTCGAGGCTGTCGTCGACGTAGTAGAGGTAGCAGGAGGAGAGCTGGCTGTGGAGGGTGCCGGCGTTGAAGAGGGTCGGCGTGGAGGAGCAGAAGCGGCGGCTCTTGTAGAGGCCGTAGAGGGCGACGACGCGGTTTTCCCGTTCCGCTTTTTCCTCGAGGAAGAGGCCCATCGAGACGCGCATCCAGAAGAACTGGGGGGTCTCGAGGCGGCGGGCGGGTTTAACGGTTTTGTCGATGATCAGGTAGCGGTCGTAGAGGGTCTGGACGCCGAGGAAGTCGAACTCGAGGTCGGCGGTGGGGTCGAGCTGGGCGGCGAGGGCGTCGATGTCGTATTCGCGGAGGCGGGGGCTGTAGCGTTTGATGGCGATGCCGTGGTCGATGGCTTTTTTAAAGGCGGCGACGTGGAGGGATTTCAGTTTGGCGATGCCGTCGCGAACGATGTCCCAGCCGAGGACTTCTTCGTAGATGTAGGTGAGCTGGATGCGGCCGGCGAATTTGGCGAAGTCCGCGTCTTTTTCGATCAGGGTCTTGGAGTTGAGGATGATGGTCTGATCGAGGTCTTTTTGGGAGATCTGGTCGAAGATGGAGCGGGTGAGCTCGGCCTCGATTTGTTCGGCGTTGAGGCAGAGTTCGAGTCCGATGGAGGCGAACTCGATGCGGAGGCGGAGGTCTTGCCGGTCCCAGAGGGAGGTGGAGCCGTCGGCCTTTTTGACCACGATCATGGTGGGCTGGTTGGTCGAGGCGGCGGCGTCGGCGGCGCCGGCGCGGGGATCGGAGCTGTAGTCGGGGCCGCGGGCGGCGACATCGGCGCTGCGGGCTTCGTTACGGGCGGCGCGGTAGAGGATGTAGGATTCGGCGACTTTGAAGTGGCCGGATTTCATCAACTCTTCCTGCACCATGTCCTGAACTTCTTCGATGTGGACGAAGGCTTGGCGTGAGGCGAGGACGCGGGTGGTCACGGCCTCGGTGATGGCGACGGCGGCGCGGGAGTCTTGTTGGAGCGAGAGGAAGGCTTTGCGAACGGCGACTTCCACTTTTTGCGGGATGTAGGGGACGACTTGTTTGTTGCGTCGGATGACGCGGACCGCGGTCGCGGGGGCGGCGGCGGGGGGGTGTTTTAGTCCCACGATAAACAAGATGCGGACGGGGGACTGGCGCTGAGCCTCGGCGGCGAGGGAGGAGGCGACTTCTTTGGTGATGCGGCCGACGAAGGCGCGGGATTCTCCGGTGAAGACGTTGCCCTGATCTCCGCGGGCGAGGTGGACGTTGACCAGGGCATGGCCGAGGGTGTCGGCGATCTCACCGAGGTCGAAGCGGGTCTCGCCGTGGGGAGCGAGGAGGGTGATCTCGGGGAGGAGCGGGGCGTCGGCGGGGATACAATCACGCCAGGCGTAGGCGGGTTTTTGATCGCGGGGCGTGTGGGTGGCTTTTTTGAGGGCGAGGTCGTGTTGGAGAGCGGGATTCATCGG
>JBILUB010000412.1:0-2851 GCA_044371245.1 Opitutaceae bacterium | reverse complement strand
GCGGTCGCCCGCGCCCGGGCCAAAAGGCGCCTGCGCGAACGATTTCGCGCCCACCAGGAGGCCTTCCCCCCGGCCACCGACCTCATTTTCGTCGCCCGGCGCTCCCTCAATGGGCTTGAACCCGCCGCGCTCGAACAGAGATTCCTCGACCTTTGCCGTAAACTTTTCCCGACGCGTGCCAGCTAGCGCCCACTCACCCTCCGCCCTCTCACCCGAGACGGGCTCCCCGACCGTGCTCGGCGGCTCGTCCCCTTGCCCACCGCCCGGGCCCCTCGCGCGCCTGCTCATCCTCGGCGTCCGCGGCTACCAACTCGTCCTCTCCCCGGCCCTCCACGCCCTCGGCGGCCCAGGCTGCGGCTGCCGCTTCACCCCCAGCTGCTCCCACTACGCGCTCCAGGCCCTCGCGACCCACGGTGCCCTCCGCGGCTCCGCGCTCAGCGCCCGTCGCCTCCTGCGTTGCCAACCCTGGGGCCCCTCCGGCGCCGACCCCGTTCCCCCACTCTCCTCTTCGTAAAGACCTCCCGACCCCGGGCCGCGCGGCCTTCGCCCCTCGGACCCACCCACTTTCAGATCAATGGATAAAAAGAACCTCACCCTCGGCGTCCTCTTCATGGTCGCCGCCTTCGCCACCCTCTTTATCGGAGCGCGCCAGCAACCCGCGCCCGCCCCCGCCCCCGCCGTCACCACCGCCGGCCCCGAGGGCGCGCCCCCGCCCGGCGCCACCCTCGCCCCCGCGTCCGGCGCCACCCCCTCCGCCTTCGTGCCCCTCGCCGCCTCCCGCGACGACGCCGAGAACACCACCCTCGCCAACGACCACGTCCTCGTCCGCTTCAGCGACTACGGCGGCGCGATCGAAGACATCGCCTTTAAACACTACCCCGCCGCCCGCGACTCCGCCGAGCCCTTCGTGTTTAACCGCCGCCACGCGGCCCCCATCCTCGCCCTCGCCGATTTCCCCGGCCTCGGACCCGAGACCCGCTTCGAGCTCGTCTCCTCCTCCTCCCGCGAAGTCGTCTACCGAGCCCGCCTCGACCGTCGGCTTGAAGTCACCCGCCGCTACCTCCTCCCCGCCTCGGATGACCCCACCGCGGACCCCTACCGCCTCCAGCACGAAACCACCTTTCGCAACCTCGACGACGCCCCCCTCACCCTCCCCCGCCTCGGCCTCGAGCTCGGCACCACCGCCCTCGTCGGCGCGAACGACACCGGCCTCTACCTCAACGTCGCCTCCTACGACGGCGACAAAGCCCACGTCATCGAGCGAGGCGATTTCGACCCCGGCTTCTTCGCTCGCATGGGCATGGGCGACGCCGTCACCAAGACCCAGATCGACCGCCCCGGCCCCATCCTTTGGGCCGCGGTGAAGAACCAGTTTTTTGCCAGCATCTACACCCCGGCCGAGCCCGCCCAGACCGTCGCCGTGCGCCGCGTGGAGCTGCCCCCGCTCGCTCCCGGCCTCCGCACCGACACCGGCATCACCGCCGCCGCCCGCTTCGACTCCCCCCTCCTCCCGGTCGGCGGCGAACACATCCACCGCGGCCTCCTCTACGTCGGCCCGAAAGAGTACACCCGCCTCGCCCGCTCCGAAGAATTCAAGCACGCCGAAGACAAGGTCATGCAGTTCGACCGCTACTTCTTTAACCGCATCTTCCTCTCCGGCATCTTCGCCCCGCTGCTCAACAACTTCATGGTCTGGACCCACACCCTCGTGGGCAACTGGGGTTGGGCCATCGTCCTCATGACGCTCGGACTGAAAGTCCTTACCCTGCCCCTCACCCTCGCCGCCTCCAAGTCCGCCAAACGCATGGGCAAACTCGCCGAGCCCATGAAAGCCATCCGCGAGAAGTACAAGGACAACCCCAAGAAACTCAACGAAGCCACCATGGCCCTCTTCAAGGAGCACAAGGTGAACCCCGCCGGCGGATGCCTCCCCATCCTCCTCACCATGCCCCTCTTCATCGGCTTCTTCGCCATGCTCCAAGGCACCGCCGAGCTCCGCTTCCAAGAATTCCTCTGGGTCTTCGACCTCTCCGCTCCCGACACCGTCTGGCGCCTACCCGGCCTCGGCCTCCCCCTCAACATCATGCCCCTCCTCATGGGCGCGACGATGATCGTGCAGATGCGCCTCACCCCCCAGCCCACCACCACCGAGGGCCCCCAAGTCCTGATGATGAAGATCATGCCCTGGCTCTTCACCCTCTTCTGCTACAACTTCGCCGCCGCCCTCGCCCTCTACTCCACGGTCAACGGCCTCTTCACCATCGGACAGCAAATCCTGGTCAACAAATACTCGAAGGACGAGCCCGTCGGCGTCTCCCCCGCCAGCCTCGCCCAGCGCACCGGCAAAGCTCTGAAAAACGTCACCCCCGCCAAAAAGAAAGACTGATCCCCGCTCCCTCCCCCGGCGGAGCCGCCAGACAAACGGCCCGCCTCCCCCGACCCGGCGATACCCGGAGCGCCGTCCCGGCCGGTGTGCTCCCCCGCGGCCCTCCCCCACGGACGGCCGCCGATCACGACGATCCCGCCGAGACCACTCGGCCCGGAGACCACCCCCTCGCCTGCCCCCGACGCGGACAACCCGCACCCCAAAGGCCACCGCATTTTTACCCTCCGCCTTTGCCTTCCCCTCATCCCTCGGCGTAATCCGCGACTCCGAAAACCCCCAGCCTGCATGCCGCCCGCCCCCGCCGCCCACCTCGATCGCCTGCTCCTCCGCCTCACCTGGGACGATCTCGACCGCGCCCACCTCCGCCACCTGGTCGAGCTCGCCCGCGACGAAGACCTCGCCGGCGCCGGCCTCGCCCACAAACCCACCCTCAGCGGCGACCGCTCCACCGCCTCCCTCGCCACC